>JAPSIJ010000188.1 GCA_031178805.1 Cellulomonas sp.
GCGGTGGTGCTGGCGGTCCCCGGCTCGCCGGAGCTCGCCGCCGGCCTGGTGGTCCTGGCCGGGCTGCTCGTGCTCGGCGGCGTGCTGACGGTGCCCCCGCGGCCCGTCGCGGCGCCGAGCCCGCCCGTCCTGGCACCGGTCCCCGCGCACCGCGTCCCCGACTCCGGCACGGCGACCCAGGACCTTGGTCCCGCCCGGCGGCTCAAGCCGGCGCGCCGGGATGCCGACACCACCACTCGACACCCTCTGCGCGCGGCCCTCCGGCGTGCGCGTGTCCTCACCCGACGGATGGTCATGCCTGCTGCACCTCGCCCGCCCCGCCCGCTCAGCCCGTCGACGCGCTGGAGCCGGGGCCCGCTGCGCGCGCTCGCCGCCCTGGTGGCCGTGGCGCTCACGGCGCTCGTCGCCGGCGCGGCCGCGCCGGTGGCCGTGGCGGCCGACGGGGACGCCTTCACGATCACCGTGGGGGAGGGCAGCCCGGCCGTGGTGACCGGGAACGGCACCACCCCGCTCGCCCCGGTCGACGGCGCGGCCGGCACGTACGACCTGCCGGTGGCGCAGAACGACGAGGTTGTCCGCTTCACCTTCGTCGCGAACTGCGTCCTGGAGGACGAGCAGTGCGCCGACGCCACGGCGCAGCTGGAGCTCGGGGACCTGCGGCTGAGCAGCACCCTGACGCCGCCCCCCGCGGCCCCGGGCGGCGTGGGCTACACCGTCGCCTACCTCGACGCCGACGGCGGCGTGGTCGCCGACCCCGCCGCGAACCTGGCGTCGGTCGCCGCGCTGCTGATCGAGTTCGTGTCCTACGGCGCCGACGGGCAGCCCGGCCCTCTCGAGGGCGGCAACATCCTCGACTTCGCCGTCGACGCGACGGTCGTCCCCCCGGCCGGCGGCGGCGAGCAGACCGGCCGCCTGACCGTCACCCCCAGCGCGAACGGCGCCACGCAGACGGCGTCCGAGACCGCCGTGCGCACCACGTTCGTGCCCGTGCTCGGTTCCAGCACCGACAAGTCGTGGGTGCCGGCCACGCCGTACCTGTCCGGCGCGGCGGACACCGCCCGCACCGCCGTGATCGCGTTCGCCAACACCGGTGACACGGCGTCCGGCCTCGTCGTCGACGAGCCCGCCGACCCGGCCGCCCGCCCCTCCGGCACCGACGCGTTCAACCTGCTGCAGATGACCGCCGTGCGGCTGGACTCCTGGCCCGCCGGCGCGACCTCGCTGACGATCACCACGTGGCGCGACGGCGCCGTCGCCGCGACGACGACGGTGCCGGACCTGGCGTCCGCCCAGGCGTGGCTCGCCGCGCTGCCCGCCGCCGACCTGGCCGCGACGACCGGCCTGCGCCTGGCGTTCTCCGGTGTGCTGGAGCAGGGCGCCGCCGGTGCGCTCAGCGTCGACACCACCCAGCTGCCCGCCGGCAACGACACCGCGGGCCGGGTCACCGGCCGCAACGGCTCGGTCGCGTACGAGGAGGCCGGCGGCGCCCCTGCCGGCGGCAGCTCCGACTTCCACACGGTGGCCGTGAGCAACACCGCCCGCACCACGGTCACCTCGACCGTGCCGGACGCCGCCCCCGGGACGTCCCAGGACGCGGCGGACCTGCGGATCTGGGACCCGTACCCGTACGCGGGCTCGACGAAGACCTTCGTCGCTCCCGGCACGGGGGCCCCGGTGGACGAGGTGTACCCGGGCGGGTTCGCCGTCGCGCGGCTGACCGGCACCAACTGGACCCGCCAGGCGGTCGACTCGCTCGTGCTCGTCGACCAGCCGGACCCGGCCGGTGACGCGGCGCTGGCCGCGGCCCTGGACGCGTCCGGCGGCGTCGACGCCGACATGTTCTCGCCGACGGGGCTGGTGCTCGCCGGCTTCGGCACCGACGTCGCCGGGGGCGAGGGCGACGGGCAGGGCCTGGTGTGGCCCGACGGCGCCACCGGCGTGACGATCACGCTGCGGGCCGGCGGCGAGGAGGGCACCTGGACGGCGCCCGCCGGGTCCGCGCTCCCGACGACGATCACGGCGTTCGACTTCGCCGGCGACCCGGCCTGGTCGGACGTGACGGGCCTCGAAGTGGCGTTCACCGGCGCCGTCGCCATGGGGGCCTCGGCCACGGTGCCGTACCTGGTGACCACCGGCCCGGACGCCGCGGTGGAGGAGACGACCGCGAACGTGGTGCTCGCGCGCACCACGGTGGACGGCCTGACCTCCGACCCGACGCCCCGCACCCCGGCGAGCGGCAACCGGCCGCTGAGCCGGGACAGCCTGCTCGTGTCCGAGCCGTACGCGGCGGCCACGATCACCAAGACGATCCCGGAGTCGTCGGTCGAGGTCCCCGGCGGCACCGTGACGTCCGTGCTGCGCGCCGCCGCGGGCACCGGCACCGACACGCCGACCACCCTGGTGATCGAGGACTCCGCCCGCGCGCCGATGTCCGCCACGGCGTGGTGGCAGCGGTTCGCCCCGACCGGCGTGGACGTGACCGCCGAGGGCGACGTCACGACGACCGTGGAGTACTACGACACCGTCTCCGGCGGCGCGCCGGTGTGGACGGCGGCCCCCACTCCGCCGTGGGGCGCCGGCACCACCGGCTCCTGGCTCGGGGTCCGTGTCGTCGCCACCAAGGACGGCGGCGCCCGGTTCGACGCCGGCGAGGTCGTCCAGGCGGTCGTCCGGTTCGTCGTGCACGTCGACTCCGGCGTCAGCTTCCCGGACGGCCAGACCGTGCAGAACTGCGCGGTGGCCCAGGCGGTGCTCGACTACGGCGGCACCACCCCCTCGGTCCGCGAGACCGCGCGGGCGTGCGACCAGGTCGTCGGGTACACCACCTCGGGCAGCGGCCCGGCCGCGCTGGTGAAGAACCTCGACACCGACGTCGTCGAGGGCAGCACCGGCGCCGCCGGCACCCGTACCGCGACCCTCACGTGGGGCACCGCGGGCCGGGACGACCTGACCTCCGTCACCGTCAGCGACGAGAACACCGCCGGCGACGGCTCCGTCCGGACGGGCCGCACCGGCTCGTTCTGGGACACGTTCGACCTGGTGTCCGTGCGGCCCGTCAGCTCCGGCCCGACGCCGGAGGCCGGACGCGCGTACGACCCGTACCTGGCGTTCGACCAGGTGAGCGACGTCGAGGTCTACGACACGGTCGACGGCCGGTGGGTCTCGCTCGCCGCCGAGCAGTGGGCCGGCGGGGCGTGGGGCGCGGCGGGCACGACGCGCGGCGACGTCACGTTCGGCGGTCAGCCGCGCGCGCAGTTCCCGTACGCCGGGTCCTTCCCGGGCATGACGGTGGTCGACGAGACCCTGCGGGCCCGCGTCGGCGCGGTGCGGCTCGAGGTCACGGCGCTGACCCCCGCCCAGCGGGACCAGGTCGCGACCGCCCTCGCGGCGGCGGGTGACTGGCGTGTGCCCACGGTGAGCGACGCGCTGGTGGACGGGGCCGTCGCCGGCACCGCCGGCCCCGCCCGGCAGATCCAGCTGGACGTGCGGCTGCGCTCGACGTCGCGTGCGGAGCCGGCGCTCGTCGTCAACGACGCCGCCACCTACAACGCCGGCTCGCGCTCGCTCGTGGTGGACGACGCCCGGGTGACCGCCACCGGCGGCAGCAGCCCGTTCGACGCGGTGGGCGCCGCCAACGGCGCCGGCTACCGCACCGTGACCCTGCTGCCCACCACCGTGACCGCCGCGGCCACCAAGTCCTGGACGCGCGCCTCCGAGAACCCCGAGGACATCACGGGCGACCCGGAGCACGTGCACACCGTCCCCCTGCAGGAGGACGGCGGCGACGCGCCCGAGGCGACGCTCGCGGTGACCGCCGGCAACGCCAGCGGCATCCCGGTCGACTCCCTCACGGTGACCGAGCCCCAGGGGATCGACGACCTGGTCGGCGAGCAGCTCGACGCGGACGCGCCGTTCGCCTGGTTCGCGGCCACCCGGGTCGGCACGCTGACCTCCGCCGCGCAGCTCGCGGGGGCGACCGGCCTGACGGTCACGGGCTACGTGCTCGACGCCGACGGCCGGGTCGCCGACCAGGTCCTGACCGTCACCGACACGGGTGCGGCCGGGCTCGCCGACGACCTGCCCGCGGCGCTCGCCGCGGAGGGCCTCGACCTCGCCGACCTGGTCGGCCTGCGGCTGGAGTACGCCGGCCGCATCGCCCCGCAGGCGCAGGCGGGCCTGCAGCTCGTCACCACGCTGCGCGAGGCCAACGCCGTCACCGGCGAGACGCCCGCGGACCACCTGCGCGACCTGCCGGCCGACGAGGTGTTCCGGGTCACCAACACCGCGCACGTCGCCGTGGCCGACCGCCTGGTCTGCACCGGCGCGCCCGAGTCGTACGGCGCCGACGGCACCTGCACGCCCGCGCCGGACGCCACCACGGCGACCGACCACGTGATCATCCAGCAGCCGCAGGTGCAGGCGTTCGCCAGCAAGCGGTTCGACTCGCCGTCGACCGTGACCCGGGACGCCGGCACGCCGGTGGTCGCGGTGCTGGACGTGCAGAACTTCGGCAACAGCGAGGCGGACCGGCTCAGCCTCACGGACGCCGACCCGACGTTCTTCGACGCCGTCGCGCTGAGCGAGGCGCGCCTGCTGTCGCTGCCGACGGGCGCGGAGTCCGCGACGCTCGAGGTGCTGCTGCGCTCGGCGGACCTGACGGTCGGCGCGGACGGCGCGTACACCGGCCCGGTGGCCGGCGCGTGGACGCCCGCGGGCACGCTGGGCCAGGCGGACATCGCCGCCGGCACGGCCACCTGGACGCCGCCGGCCGGGGCCGCGTGGTCCGACGTCATCGGCGTCCGCGTGGTGTTCGCCGACACCGACGGCGACCGGATCGCGACGCCGGGTGCCGCCCTGGGCACCGTGCGGCTGACGGGTGCCCTGCGCACCGAGCTGCTGTCCGGGGGGCTCCCCGCCGCGAGCGGCGCCGACCCCGCGTGGCAGGAGCAGCCGCGCAACCCCGGGGAGACGGCTGACGCCACCGTGGCCAACACGGTCGTCGCCCAGGCCGAGCGGGGCAGCGCCACCGGCACGGAGGACGCGGCCACCGCGTCGTTCCGCGTCGCGGCGGGCACCCAGCAGGTGACCCTGACCAAGACGTCCCCGGCCCCGCCGAGCGGCGGCTGGACGCCGGGCAGCCTCGTGCCCTACACGATCACGGTCACGAACTCCGGCACCGCCGACGTGGTGGGCCCGGTCGTCACCGACCGGCTGCCCGCCGACGACACGCTGAGCTGGACGGGCGGCGTCGACGTCGCCTCCAGCGACCCGGGGCTCGGGGAGCCGGCCGGCGCGCCTCAGCTGGACGAGGCGACCGGCACGGTCGTCCTCGCGTGGCCCGCGACCGCGCGGCTGTCGCCCGGGCAGGACCTGCGCGTCACGCTGACGATGCGGATCTCCGAGGCCCCCTCGTCGCTGACGATCG
>JAPSIJ010000189.1 GCA_031178805.1 Cellulomonas sp.
CGGGGGGGGGGGGGGGCGCCCCCCCGCGTCCGGGGCCCGCGTCAGGCCGGGGTCGCCGCCACGGGCACGTCCACGCCGCCGCCCGCCACGGGGAACAGCCGCTGCAGCACGTCGGCGAGCGTCACGACGCCCACCACCCGGTCGCCGTCGTGCACGACCGCGAGGTGCTGGCGCTTCTCGCGCATCTCGGTCAGCGCGGCCGCGACCGGGGCGTCCGCGGCGAGCCGCAGCACGGGCCGCACCAGCGGCGCGACGGGCGCGCCGTCCTCGTGCGCCAGGGTGTCGCGCACGTGCGCCACCCCGTCCAGGCGGTCGCCGGTGCCGACGAGCACCCGCAGGTGCCCGGACTCCCGGCTGATCGCCCGCACGTCCGCCATGGTGGCGTCCGGCGGGACCGCGGTGGGTGCCCCGCCGCCGGCGAGGTCCCGGACGGTCATGGTCTGCAGCTCCAGCGCGCCGGTGATCTGCGCGGAGTAGGCGCTGTCGAGCGCGCCGACGTTCGCGGAGTGCTCGACGAGGTGCCGCAGGTCGTCCGGGTTCTGGCCGGTGGCGACCTGGTCGGCCGGCTCGACGCCGACGCGGCGCAGGCACCAGTTCGCGGCCTCGTTGAGCACCCGCAGCACCGGCCGCGTGAGCCACATGAACGCTCGCATCGGCGTGGCCAGCAGGATCGCCGAGGTCTCGGGGTGCGCGATCGCCCAGGACTTCGGGGCCATCTCGCCGACGACGAGGTGCAGGAACGTCACGATGATCAGCGCCAGCACGAAGCCGGCCGCGTCGGCCAGCCACAGCGCGAGGCCCCAGCCCTCGAACAGCGGGGTCAGCCAGTGGTGCACGGCCGGCTTGGTGACCGCGCCGAGCGCCAGGGTGCAGGCGGTGATGCCGAGCTGTGACCCGGCGAGCAGGACCGTCAGCTCGGTGGAGCTGCGCAGCGCGGCGCGGGCGGAGCGGCTGCGCGGGGCGGCCTCCTCCAGCCGGTAGCGCTTGGCCGCCAGCGCGGCGAACTCGACCGCGACGAAGAACGCGCTGAGCGCGATCAGGGCGACGGTCACGGCGATGACCACGACGGGGTCGCTCATCGGTCCTCCTCCTGCTCCCGCGTCACCGCGGCGGCGCGCTCGTCGTCGGTCGGCGGCGGGTCCGCGGGCACGGTGACCCGGACCAGCGCGGGCACGTGCCGCTCGATGGACAGCACGTCCACCCGCATCCAGACGGGATCGGGCTCGCCGGCGTGGGCGAGGTCGCCCGGGTCGCCGGGCAGCAGCACGACCACGCTGGTGCCGGCCGCCGGCAGGGAGCCGTGCGCGGCGATCGCCAGGCCGCCGATGGTCTCGTAGTCGCCGCGGGGCAGGTCGCGCCCGACGGCGCGCTCCACCTCGTCGACGTGCACCTCGCCGGCCATCGTCCAGGCGCCGTCGTCCTCCTCGAGGGTCGCGGCGAAGCCCGTGGGGTCGTGCTCGTCGGTGATCTCGCCGACGAGCTCCTCGGCCAGGTCCTCGAACGACAGCACGCCGGCCAGGCCGCCGTACTCGTCCAGCACGCACGCGAGCTGGTTGCGGCTCGCGGCCAGCTGCCGGAGCGCGTCGGGCAGCCGCATGGACGTCGGCAGCAGCTCGGCGGGCCGCATCAGCTGCTCCACCGGGGCGTCGCCGCGCGCGCCGCCGGCGTCGAGCACGTCCTGCAGGTGCACGACTCCGCGCACCTCGTCGTCGGCACCGAGCACGGGGTAGCGGGAGTGGCCGTGGGCCATCGTCTCGCGGACGTGGGCGACGGTGTCGCCGGCGCGGACGACGTCCACGCGGGACCGCGGGATCATCGCGTGCTCGACGTCCTGCTCGGGGAAGTCGAGGATCCGGTCGAGCAGCACGGACAGCTCGCGGGGGAGGTCTCCGCTCTCGGCCGAGTCCGCGACGATGTGCTCGAGGTCGCGGGCCGTGGCGGAGTGCTCGACGTCGTGCACCGGCTCGATGCGCAGCAGCCGCAGCAGGGCGTTCGACGCGGAGTCGAACACCCGGATCAGCCAGCCGAGCGCCTTCAGGTACAGGTTCGTCGAGGTGGCGAGGGCCACCGCGACCGGCTCCGGGCGGGCGATGGCGAGGTTCTTCGGGAACAGCTCGCCGAACAGCATCTGGATCAGCGTCGACAGCAGGAGCGCGAGGACGGTGCCGACGGCGATCCCGACGCCCGTGGGCACGCCGACGCCGCCCAGGGCCTCACCGACGGACTCGCCGATCAGGGGCTCGGCGACGTAGCCGACCAGCAGCCCCGTCACCGTGATGCCCAGCTGGGCGCCGGACAGCATGAACGACGTCCGCCGGGTCACCTGCAGCGCCCGGCGCGCGCCCGCGTCGCCGTCCGCGGCCCGGGCGTTCAGCCGGGACCGGTCCACGGCCATGTACGCGAACTCCTGGGCCACGAAGTAGCCCGTCGCCGCGGTGATCGCCAGCACGACCAGCAGGCCGAGCAGCAGCGACAGCACCCACATCACCTCTCACCCCCCGTCGCGGTCTCGTGCCGGTCCAGGGGGTGCCTACTGTCGCTGTCCATCTCTCTCCAGGTCGGGGCCACGGTCGCCGCTCCAACGGGCGGCCCCGCCGGGAAGTTCCCACGAGGACAGAACGGCACGGAACGGGCGGACGTGACGCGCCGCCTCGGGGGGCGTGAGAGTCAGGCGCCGGCGTCGTCCTCGTCGTCGTCCACCGGCTCGACGCCCTCCGCGGCCTCGTCCTCCGCCATCGGCGGGTCGGTCTCGTGGAACCGGGAGAAGATCGCCCACGCCACCGACACCAGCGGCACGGCGATCACCGCGCCGAGGATGCCCGCGGTCAGCGTGCCGCCGGTCACGGCCAGCGCGACGACCACCGGGTGCAGCGACACCTGCTTGCCCATGACCAGCGGCTGCAGCACGTGCCCCTCGAACTGCCCGATCAGCGCGATGCCGATGCCCACGCCCACCGCCTGCAGCGGGCCGTTGGCGGCCAGCGCGACGATCATCGCCACGACCATCGCCGCGGGCGCGCCGATCAGCGGGATGAACGCACCGATCAGCACCAGCACGGCCAGCGGCGCGGCGAGCGGGACGCCGATGATCGACAGCAGCACGAAGGCCAGCAGCCCGTCGGTGACCGCGATGATCACGGTCCCGCGGGTGTAGCCGGAGAACGTGTACCAGCCGGCGCCGCCCGCGGTCTTCCACGTCTCGCGCGCCGAGGCCGGCAGCTGGTTGACGAACCACGTCCACATCTCCTGCCCGCGGGCCAGGAAGAAGATCGCGCAGAACACCGACAGCGCCAGGGCGGTGAACACCTCCACCACCGAGCCCGCCGACTCCGCGGCCTGGCCGGCGAGGTCGCCCGCGTGCTGCTGCACCCACTCGCGGCCGTTGTCGATCCACTCGGCGATCTGCTCGCTCGTGATCGACACCGGCAGCGGCCCGTGCTCCAGGAAGTCGACGATCTGGTCGATGCCGTCGCCGAACTGCCGAGACAGCGCCTGCCACTGGTTCGCCACCGAGTAGCCGACGTAGAACACCATCCCGGCCAGCACCAGGAACCCGGACAGCAGCCCGAGCGCCGTGGCCAGCGGACGGGGCATCACCCGGCCGTAGAACTCGACGACCGGCCGCAGCACCGCCGTGAACACGAACGCGATGAACACCGCGACGAACAGCAGCTGCACCTGCGCCGTGGCGAAGAACACCAGGGCGATCCCGGCGAGCAGCACGAGCAGCCGCCACGTGACGCCGGCCGACGTCCGCAGCCAGCGGGGGACCCCGTCGTCCGGCACCGCCGGACCGCCGCGGCGGAGCCCGGCGACCCGCCGGGCCGGCGTGCCCGCGGCACCCGCCGCGCGGCCGGCGCCGTACCGCTCGGTCCCGCCGCCCTGCTCCGCCATGTCCCGCACCACCTCCGCCGCTCCCGATCGCCCCCGCCAGTGTGCTCCCACCTGCGGATGCGTGCTCGGGGGCCGCGCCGTGCTATGTTTTCTGCCGCACCTGACGGGTCGTCGGGGCGCTGCGAAGCGCTCGTGGAGGCCGGTCGGGACACCACCTGTCCGGGTGGCGGAATGGCAGACGCGCTAGCTTGAGGTGCTAGTGCCCGTATAGGGCGTGGGGGTTCAAGTCCCCCTCCGGACACTCGTTGAGACAGCGACGACGAAGGCCCCGACCCCCGCCAGGGTCGGGGTCTTCGTCGTTCCCGAGTCCTCAGGTCGGCGCGGCGGAGGGCGGCCCCGGCTCGCCACCGCACGCCGCCACGATCGCCCGCCCCCGCTCCACCAGGGCCGACCGCACCGCCGGCGGCCCGAGCACCTCCACGTCCGGCACCCACCCGGCGAGCTGCCGCGCGAGCATCGCGGTCGTGTCGGCCGTGACGGTGACCACGACGGCACGGCCGTCCGACCCCGACTCCGTACCCGACCCCGCCTCCGTCCGCACGTGCCGCGCCCCGAGCGTGGCCCGCAGCGGTCCGAGCAGGCCGGCGGGCACCCGCACCCGCGCGGCGACGGCGCCGCGCCGGGCCTCGGCGTGCGCCACGACCGCGGACCATTCCCGGCCGACATCGACGCCCTCGGGCACCTCGGCCGGCCGGTCGAGGACGGTGACGCCGGCCATCCGGTCGAGGCGGAACGTGCGCCGGCCGCCCGGCGTGCCGGCCACCAGGTACCAGCGGCCGGCCTTGTCGACGAGGCCCCACGGCGAGGCCTCCCGGGTCGCCGTCGCGGCGCCGGTCCCCGCACCCCGGTAGCGGAACGCCACCGCCCGGCCGGTCGCGAGCGCCGCCTCGACCGTCGGGAGCGCGGCGGGGGGTGGCTCGGCGTCGGCGCCCCAGCGGACCGGGTCCGGGGTGACCGACCGGGCGGCGCGGTCGGCGTCCGCGCGGAACGGCTCGGGCAGCGCCCGCACGAGCTTGCGCAGCGCCGCCCGGGCGTCGGGGGAGACGGCCGCGGCCGGGCCGACCAGGCGGAACAGCGCGGCGACCTCCGGGGCGGTCAGCCCGGACAGGTCGGTGCGGGCGCCGCCGAGCAGCTGCCAGCCGCCGCCGCGCCCGCGCTGGGGGTACACGGGGATGCCCGCGCCGGACAGAGCGTCCAGGTCGCGCCGGGCGGTGGACACGGAGGTCTCCAGGGCGGCGGCGAGGTCGGCGGCCGTGACCGTGCCGCGCGCCTGCAGCAGCAGGAGCGCCGCGACGAGCCGGTCCGCGCGCACGGACCCATCCTGCTCCCGGAAGTGGTCAGGAGGTGAGCACTTCTCCCGCCCACCATGGAGCACGACCGCGGCGCAGGGCCGGCGGCCGGGACGAGGGGGACGGACATGCTCCAGGGGATGGCGACGTCGAACTTCCAGGCGGCGGACCTGCCGGCGGCGCGCGACTGGTACACCGCGCTGTTCGGGCAG
>JAPSIJ010000190.1 GCA_031178805.1 Cellulomonas sp.
GCCGACCCAGCCCGCCGGCCCGTGCTGGTGGCGCTCGACTTCGACGGCACGCTCGCCCCGCTGCAGGACGACCCCGAGGCGTCGCGCATCCTCCCCGACGCCGTGACGGCGCTGGCCGCGCTCGCGGCGCACCGGGACGTCGTGCGGCTCGCCCTGCTCTCCGGGCGGGCGATGGGCGACCTGCACCGGCTCGCCGAGGTGCCCGCGGGCACGGTGCTGATCGGCAGCCACGGCGCCGAGCGCGCCCGGGTCGGCGAGCACGGGCTGGACCGGGACGTCATCACGCTCACCGACGACCAGCAGGACCGGCTCGCCCGGCTCGGTGCCGAGATGCAGGCGGTGGCGCGGGGGCGGGACGGCGTGTGGGTCGAGTCGAAGCCGGCCGCGGTCGCCGTGCACACCCGGATGGCCGACCCCGGCACCGCCGACGAGGCTGAGCGGGAGGCGCTGGCGGTCGGCGAGCGCCTGGGCTCCAAGGTGCTGCACGGCAAGAAGGTCGTCGAGGTGTCCGTGCTGGAGGCCGACAAGGGCGCCGCCCTGCTGGCCCTGCGGGACGAGCTCGGCGCCGGGACGGTGCTCTGCGCGGGCGACGACGTCACGGACGAGCACGCCTTCGCGGCGCTCGGCGCCGACGGCCTCACCCTCAAGGTCGGCCCCGGCGACACCGCGGCGCGGTTCCGCGTCCCCGAGCCCGAGGACGTCGCCCGGCTGCTCGCCGGGCTGGCGGCGCAGCTGGCCGACGGTTCGCCCGCCGCCCCCCTGCCGGGAGCCCCGTCCGGGGCATAGGTTGCCCGCATGAGGTCGCGTGGCGCGATGCAGGACGTCGAGATCGTCGACGTCGCCACGGACCTGCCGCTCGACGCGCCGCCGGAGGACCCCGCCGCCGAGGCCGAGCGCGCCCGGCGGGCCGCCCGGCGCCGGCGGCTGCTGCGCCGCTGGTGGCCCGTGCCCGTCGCGGTGGCGCTGGCCGCCGTCGGCACCCAGGTGGTGGTCGACGCCCGCGCGGACGCCCGGGTGACCGCCCGCCAGGAGGTGCCCGGCGTGCTGGGCACCGTCGACCCGGCGCTGCCGACCACCCGCCTGGTGCAGGACGAGCTCACCGGCGTCGTGCTGCACGGCTTCCCGGTCGGCGACCTGCGGGTCGGGGCCCCCAGCCCGCCGCGGTCCGCGGGCCGCGAGCTCGTGGCGGTGGACGACGCCGGCACGGAGGTGTGGGCGGTGTCCCTGGAGGACACGGGCGACGCCACCCCCGACGTCGGCATGGAGTACCCGGTGTGCACGGGGCAGAGCGCGCCCGCGCCCGCCGTGCGGTGCCTGCTGCTGGACCGCGCCCCGGACGCCGAGGAGGCCACCGGGACGTGGCAGCCCGGCCCGCCCACCGGCGCCCGGCTCGTCACCGTCGACGCCGCCACCGGCACCGTGACGGCGTCCCGCGAGGTCCCGGCCCTGTCCGGCTGGGGCGGCTCGGCGCCCCCCGACGACGACGCGGCGCTCCAGGTGCTCGCCTCGGTCGTCGACGGCGCGCTGCGCGTCACCGCCTGGGACGTCGCGGCCGACCCCGGCGCCCCCGACGACCCCGCCGCGGCGCCGCTGTGGCGGACGGAGGTGGCGCTCGGCGACGACCTCGCCGTCGACCGCCTGTACTACCCGCCGAGCATCTGGACCCCCGAGGGCCGGGTGGTCGTCCAGGGCGAGATGGGCACGTGGGTGCTGGACGGCGAGGACGGCACGCTCCAGCTCACCAGCGACCAGTTCCTCAGCGTCACCCGCACCGGGTACCTCGCGGTGCCGGACGCCGGCCTGCGGCTGCTGGACGACGACGGCCGGGAGGTGCTCACCCTGCCGGGGAGCACGGCGTACCTCGCGGTGGACGACGGCAGCCTGCCCGGCGTCGAGCTGGTGACCGCGTACGGGGGCGACGCCCGGCTGGCCGCGATCGAGGTCCCGTCCGGCCGCGAGCTGTGGTCCTCCCCGCGGGTGCCCCCGCCGGGGACGACGCTGCTGCTGCTCGAGGGCGTGCTGTACGGCGCCGGCCCCGACGCGGTCTGGGCCCTGGACACCGGCACCGGCCGGGAGCTCTGGCGCACGGAGGCCAGCATCGTCACCGACACCGGCGGGGCGATGACCGACGGCCGGTACCTGCTCGCGCCCGCCCTGGTGTCCGCGCTGACCGAGGCGGGGGTGCCGGTGGCGCCGGCCGCCGGCCAGGACGCGGCGGGCGCCGACGGCGGCGACGGCGTCGGGACCGGCGACGAGCACGGCTACGCCCTGGCGGCGTTCGACCTGGCCACGGGCGCGCCCGCGTGGGCCACCCGGCTGCCGGAGGGCGTCTCCGCGCTCTGGGCCCAGGACGGCGACCTGGTGGGCTGGCTGCCCGACGGCGACGTCGTCGTCCTGGGCTGACCGGCGCGCGCCCGGGGGCCGACCGGCACCTGACGAGCGCGGACGCTCCCGCCCGCGACCGTCGTGTGGCAGGATGGCGCCTGGACCGAGGGGGGTCGCCGACCTCCCTCGAGCCGTGTCAGCGCAGACACACTGGCACTCTTCACGACGGATCGTCCGGCACGTACCTGCCGGTGAAGGGACTGATCACGCATGGCTACGGTCACTTTCGACAAGGCCACCCGGGTGTACCCGGGCACGGAGCGCCCCGCGGTGGACGCGCTCGACCTCCACATCGAGGACGGCGAGTTCCTCGTCCTCGTCGGCCCCTCGGGCTGCGGCAAGTCGACCTCGCTCCGCATGCTCGCGGGCCTCGAGGACGTCAACGCGGGCCGCATCCTCATCGGCGACCGCGACGTCACCGACGTCCAGCCGAAGGACCGGGACATCGCGATGGTGTTCCAGAACTACGCGCTGTACCCGCACATGACGGTCGCCGACAACATGGGCTTCGCGCTCAAGATCGCCGGCACCCCGAAGGCGGAGATCCGCACCCGCGTCGAGGAGGCCGCCAAGATCCTCGACCTCACCCAGTACCTCGACCGCAAGCCGAAGGCCCTCTCGGGCGGCCAGCGCCAGCGTGTCGCGATGGGCCGCGCCATCGTCCGCCAGCCGCGCGTCTTCCTCATGGACGAGCCGCTGTCGAACCTCGACGCCAAGCTCCGCGTGCAGACCCGCACCCAGATCGCCTCGCTGCAGCGCCGCCTCGGCGTCACCACCGTCTACGTCACCCACGACCAGACCGAGGCGCTCACCATGGGCGACCGCATCGCGGTGCTCAAGGACGGCCTGCTGCAGCAGGTCGGCACGCCGCGCGACATGTACGACACCCCGGCCAACGTGTTCGTCGCCGGCTTCATCGGCTCCCCCGCCATGAACATCGGCACGTTCCCGCTGACCGACGGCGTCGCGAAGGTCGGCTCCGCGAGCATCCAGGTGCCGCGCGACGCGCTCGGCACGCTCGCCGCGGACGACAACAACTCCATCACCATCGGGTTCCGCCCGGAGGCGCTGGACGTCGTCCCGCAGGGCACGCCGGACTCCATCCCGGTGTCGGTGAACATCGTCGAGGAGCTCGGCTCCGACGCGTTCGTCTACGGCTCGCTGGTCGGCGACGCCGGTGCGGCCGAGGTCCGCTCGGGCGCCGGCGACTCGCAGGTCATCGTCCGCGTCGACCCGCGGCAGGTCCCGGCCAAGGGCGAGACGATCAACGTCCGCATCCGCACCGGCGAGCAGCACCTGTTCCACGCCGGCTCGGGCGAGCGCATCGCGCTCTGACGCACAGCACCTCCACGCCGAAGGGGCGGGACCGGCACCACACCGGTCCCGCCCCTTCGCCGTCCGATGGGAGAATCGGACCATGACCCCTCGCACGCGCCTGCAGATCACCGCGGCCGCGCCGGACCCCGCGCTGCTCGACCTGCCCTGGGACGTCCCGCTCGCGGACTGGCCCGCCGACCAGCTCGCCGCGCTCCCCCGAGGCATCTCCCGGCACACCGTGCGGTTCGCGCGGCTGTCCGGGCGCGTCATCGCGATCAAGGAGATCGGCGAGACCGTCGCGTACCGCGAGTACGAGCTGCTGCGCCAGCTGAGCAAGCTGGACGTGCCGAGCGTCGACCCGGTCGGCGTGATCACCGGTCGCACCGCCCCCGACGGCGAGCCGCTCGAGGCCGTGCTGATCACCCAGCACCTGCGGTTCTCCCTGCCGTACCGCGCGCTGTTCAGCCAGTCGCTGCGGCCGGACACCGCCACCCGGCTGATCGACGCGCTCGCCGTGCTGATGGTGCGGCTGCACCTCGCCGGCTTCTACTGGGGCGACGTGTCGCTGTCCAACACCCTGTTCCGGCGCGACGCCGAGACCTTCGCCGCCTACCTGGTGGACGCCGAGACCGGCGACCTGCACGACACCCTCACCGACGGGCAGCGCGGCTACGACCTCGAGGTCGCGCGCGTGAACATCATCGGCGAGCTGATGGACCTGCAGGCCGGCGAGTTCCTCGAGGAGGAGGTCGACGCGGTCGCGATCGGCGAGATGCTGGTGGACCGGTACCAGGAGCTGTGGACCGCGCTGACCACCGCCGAGTCGTTCGGCCTGGACGAGCGCTGGCGGGTGCAGGCGCGCATCGAGCGGCTGAACGACCTGGGCTTCGACGTCGGCGAGCTGGACATCACCACCGACCTCGACGGCACCACCGTGCGGATCCAGCCGAAGGTCGTGGACGCCGGCCACCACTCCCGCCGGCTGATGCGGCTCACCGGTCTGGACGTGCAGGAGAACCAGGCGCGCCGGCTGCTGAACGACCTGGACCAGTACCGCGCCGCGACGGACCGGCAGAACGACGACGAGACCTTCGTGGCGCACGACTGGCTGACCGAGGTCTTCGAGCCCGCCGTCCGCGCCGTGCCGCGCGCGCTGCGGCCCAAGCTGGAGCCCGCGCAGGTCTACCACGAGCTGCTGGACCACCGGTGGTTCCTGTCCGAGCGCAAGGGCCGCGACGTCCCGATGCGGGAGGCCGTGACGTCCTACGTCGAGGACATCCTGCCCGAGCGCCCGGACGAGGAGTCCGTGCTCGGCGTCTCGGCGGCGGACCTGCGCGAGGACCCGGACGTGGTCGGCGTCCCCCAGGACTGAGGCGCGCGGGCGCGGCGGGGCCGGTCGGCCGCGCCGCGCCGCGGGTCAGAGCTCGACGCGCTCGTTCGTCGCGTCCATGCTGTCGCCGGTGGCCTTGGCCTTCACGAAGCTGAGCAGCGTCGAGACCGTGCTGCCGGGGGCGTCCCAGTACTCGGCCGAGTCGGCCGCCACCTTGAGCAGCACCGACTGCGGGGACTCGGGGCCCTCCGGCAGCCACGCCTCGACGCCCGCGCTCCACAGCTCGCGCTTCTTCGCGACGTCGTCGACGGCGCGTGCGGTGCCGGCGAGCGACAC
>JAPSIJ010000009.1 GCA_031178805.1 Cellulomonas sp.
GTCGGGGCGTTCGTGGTCGGCCTGACCGGCTGGGACGCCACCACGTGGTGGGTGGCCGACCGCTGGCTGCTCGTGCCCGTGCTGCTGCTCACGGCGGTCGTCGTGGTCCGCACCCGGCGGTACGCGCTGGTGGGCACGTTCGTGGCCGCGGCTGTGGTGTTCGTCGCCCTGCGGCTGACCGTCGGCGGCGAGCCGCTCGCCAGCGCCGTGACCACCGCCCTGGTGTCGTACCCGATCCTGTTCCTCGCCGGCGTGATGCTCACCGAGCCGCTGACCCTCCCGCCGCGCCGGTGGCAGCAGCTGCTCGAGGCCGTGGTCGTCGCGGCGGTGTTCGCGGTGCCGTACCACCTCGGCCCGCTGTCCGGCACGCCCGAGGCGGCGCTGCTGGTCGGCAACCTGCTGGCGTTCGGCTTCGGCCAGCGCGGCGCCGTGCGGCTCACGCTGACCCGGCAGACGCGGCTCACCCCGCGGACCGTGGAGCTCGGCTTCCGCGCGGACCGGCCGGTGCGGTTCCGGCCCGGGCAGTACCTCGAGCTCACCGTCCCGCACCCGCGGCCCGACGCCCGGGGCAGCCGCCGGGTGTTCAGCGTGTCCTCCGCGCCGTCCGCCGACGAGCTCACCGTAGCCCTGACCGTCCCCGAGCGGGCGAGCACGTTCAAGCGGGCCCTGGCGGCGCTGCCGGTCGGCGCGCGGGTCCGGGCCACCGGCCTCGGCGGCGACTTCGTGCTGCCCGCCGACCCGGCGCAGCCGCTCCTGCTCGTCGCCGGCGGCATCGGCGTGACGCCGTTCGCCAGCCACCTCGCGGCCGTGGCGGCGGCGGGGGAGCAGCGGGACGTGGTGCTGGTCTACGCGGTCACCGACCACGCCGACCTCGCCTACGCGCCGGTGATCGGCGCCACCGGCGCCCGGGTGCTCGTGCTCTCGCCGACGCCCGCGCACGACGGGCTGCCGACGGGGTGGGTGCACCTCGGCGAGCGCCGGCTCACCCCGGAGCTGCTCGCCGAGGCCGTGCCCGACGTGGCGCAGCGCGCGGCGTACGTCTCCGGGCCGCCGGCGATGGTGGACCACACCCGCGCGGTGCTCCGCCGCGCGGGTGCGCGCCGGGTCCGCACGGATGCGTTCAGCGGGTACTGATGCGGGGCGATCACCGGGTACCGGCGCTCCCGCATGCATGACCGAGCCTCGGTCTACGGAGGACTTGGCCGGGCAACGGAGGACGAGAGCGCTCCGACGATGTCGAAGTCGGGATGACGTGCTCCCGCATCGATGAACGTTCGGACGTCGGGCCTCATGCCCCGGACCTCTCGACAGTACGAGCCTGTGGCCAGCCCGGCTCCGGGGCGCGCGGCCCATCAGCACTCGCCGCGCGCCCTCTGCGGTGTCGAACCGGTTCACAAGATCACGGTCTGGTCACAGTGAAACCGGTCCTTGTGCCGCCTGCTTCGGTCGCGCTACTGTCGAACCGGTTCGCAAGAAGGAGGCAAAGTGGCCACCATCGGAGACGTCGCCAAGCTGGCGGGGGTGTCCCGCAGCACGGCGTCGTACGCGCTCTCGGGCAAGCGCTCGATCTCGCCCGACGTCCGGCAGCGCGTCGAGGCCGCCGTCGCGTCGCTCGGCTACACGCCCAACGCCGGGGCCCGCGCGCTCGCCACGTCGCAGACGATGGTGATCGGGCTGCTCGCCCAGTTCCTCCCGGACGAGTTCGCCCCCGCGATGCTGCAGTACATCCTCGGGGTCTCCGACACCGCCCGGGAGCACGGGTACGACATCCTGCTCGTCACCGAGGAGGACGGCACCCACGCCCTGCAGCGGATCACGGACTCGCGGATGGTCGACGGCATCGTGCTGCTGAACGTCGCCGAGCACGACGAGCGGCTGCCGATCCTCCGGGCGGCACCGCAGCCCGGTGCGCTGGTCGGTCTGCCTGCCGACTGCTCCGGGGTCGACGTGTTCGACCTCGACTTCGAGGAGACGGGCCGGCTCATGGTCGACCGCCTCCACGCCCTCGGGCACCGGGAGCTGATCCTGGTGTCCCAGCCGCAGCACGTGGTCGAGCGGGGTGGCGCGTACGTGTGGCGGCTGCAGAACGCCGCCGCCGAGCGCGCCCGCCGGCTGGGCGTCGTGCTGCACACCGCCTTCGGCTCCGCCCGGCAGCCGGAGATCGGCCGCGAGCTGCACGCGCTGCTCGACGCCCACCCCGGCGCCACCGGCCTGCTGCTCAACAACGAGGCGGCCGCGGCGGCCCTGCCGTCCGTCGTCGCCGAACGCGGGCTGCGGGTCCCCGACGACCTGTCGGTCATCGGCCGGTACTCGGACGAGTTCGCCCGCACGTTCTCGCTGCCGTACGCGGCGGTGGAGAGCGCCCCCGACCGGCTCGGCCGGATGGCCGTCCGCGCGCTCGTCGAGCGGATCGAGCACCCCGACCGGGGCGGGCCGCACGTCGTCCGGTTCATCACCCCCGAGATCGTCGACCGGCCCAGCACGGCACCGCCGCCCGCCTGAGCCCAGGGCCCCGGCCCGCACCCACAGCCGCACACCGACCCGCCCGCGACCACCCGGTCGCCGGGACGGCACCGCGCACCCCCGGCCCCCCGGCCGGGGCCGCGGCCCCGACCACCTGCGCGCCGCCCCCCGGCCGCGCGTCCCCGGATGCTCCACCGAAGTTCGAGGAGGAATGCAGTGAAGCGAATCCCGACCCTCGCCCGCGCCGCCGGCGTCGCCGGCGCCCTGTCCCTGGTGCTCGTCGGGTGCTCGTCCGGCGGCGCCGGGGGCAGCGCCTCCGGTGCCACCGACGACACCTACACCTGGTGGGACCCGTACCCCCAGCACGAGCGCGGCTCCGACTGGGAGCAGCGGGTCCAGGCGTGCGGCGAGGACGCCGGCGTCACGATCCAGCGCACCGCGTACGACACCACGGGCCTGACCAACCAGGCCCTGCTGTCGGCGCAGGAGGGCACCTCGCCCGACATCATCCTGATCGACAACCCGGCCGTCTCGACGCTGGCCGACACCGGGATGCTCACCACGATGGACGAGCTCGGCTTCGACACCGCGGACTTCGACGAGAACCTGCTCGACGCGGGCGTCGTCGAGGGCGACGCGTACGGCATCCCGATCGGGGCGAACACGCTCGCGCTGTACTACAACAAGGAGATCCTGGACGCCGCCGGCGTGGACCCGGCGACGATCACGGACTGGGCCTCGCTGGATGCGGCGCTCGCCGCGGTGTCGGCCGCCGGGCACACCGGCATCACCTTCGCCGGGATCAACACGGAGGAGGGCTCCTTCCAGTTCCTCCCGTGGTTCTGGGGCGCGGGGGCCGACCTGCGCCAGCTCGACTCCCCGGAGGCCGTCGAGGCGCTGGAGCTGTGGACGGGCTGGCTCGACCAGGGCTACGCGCAGCAGTCGGTGCTGAGCAACTCGCAGAACACCACCTGGGAGGAGTTCCTGACCGGGAACTTCGCGTTCGGCGAGAACGGCACGTGGCAGGTGAACAGCGCGGCCGAGGCGGAGTTCGAGACGGGCTACATCCAGCTGCCCGCCCGCGACGGCGGCGGCGCGCCGGCCCCGACCGGCGGCGAGTTCATCGTCGCGCCGGTGCAGCAGGACACCGCCCGGTACGAGGTGACAAGCCAGATCATCGAGTGCATGACCACCACCGACGGGCTGGTGGAGACGGCGCAGACGTTCGCGTACTACGTCCCGTCGACCGAGGCCGGGCAGGACGCCCTCCTGGAGGCGGAGCCCGACCTGGAGGTGTGGGTCGACGCCGTCCGCGCCGCGAAGGGCCGGACCAGCGACGACCTGGGCACCGACTACCCGCTGATCTCCGAGCAGCTGTGGACGGCCGTGCAGCGGGCGCTGTCCGGCGCCGCCACCCCGCAGCAGGCGCTGACCGAGGCCCAGCAGGCCGCCGAGTCCGCGACCTCCTGACCGGCGGTCCCGGGACGGCGCCACCGGCGTCGTCCCGGGCCGCAGGCCGACACCGACGAACGACGAGGGACGAGTGATGACCACGATCTCCGCCGCGCCGCGCCGCGCGGGGTCCGGCGCGGGGCCCGGCGACCCCCCGGACCGCACCCGCCGCGGGCTGCGCCGGGTGCGCCCCACCCAGTGGGCCGCCCTGGCCTTCGCGGCCCCGCTGCTGACCTACCTGGTGGTGTTCTACGCGTTCCCGCTGTACCGGAACATCGAGCTGAGCGTGCACGACTACAACGTGCGGGCGTTCGTCCAGGGGAACGCGGAGTTCGTCGGCCTCGACATCTTCCGGGACGTGGTCGGTTCCGGCACGTTCCCCGTGGCGGTCCGCAACACCGCGATCTTCGTCGTGGTGTCCCTGGTCTTCCAGTACGCGCTCGGGCTGGCGCTCGCGGTGTTCTTCCGCACGTCGTTCCGGCTGTCGGCGGTGCTGCGCGGCATGTTCCTCGTGCCGTGGCTGCTGCCGCTGATCGTGTCCGCGTCCACGTGGTCCTGGATGCTCAACGGCGACAACGGCATCGTGAACTCGGTGCTCGGCGCGTTCGGGATCGGGCAGATCAACTGGCTCACCGACCCGTCGCTGGCGATCTGGTCGGTGACCATCGCGAACATCTGGCTGGGCATCCCGTTCAACCTGGTGATCCTGTACTCGGGGCTGCAGAACATCCCGGGCGACGTGTACGAGGCCGCGTCCCTCGACGGCGCGAACGCGTGGCAGCAGTTCTGGCGCGTGACGTTCCCGCTGCTGCGCCCCGTCTCCGCGATCACCCTGCTGCTCGGGTTCATCTACACGCTCAAGGTGGTCGACGTCATCTGGGTCATGACCACCGGCGGGCCGGCCAACGCCTCGACCACCCTCGCGGTGTGGTCCTACCGGGAGGCCTTCGGCACGGGCCAGCCGGCGTTCTCGCCGGCCGCCGCGGTCGGCAACGTCCTCATCCTCGTGGCCTTGGTCATCGGCCTGGTCTACGTCCAGGTGCAGCGCAGGCAGGAGAAGGCAGCATGAGCACCCTCACCCCCGCCCGCCCCCGCCCCGCCGCCCGGGTGGCCGGACCGCGCCGCACGTGGTGGAAGACCGCCCTCGGGCTGCTGTTCACCGCCGTGATGCTGTTCCCGGTCTACTGGATGGTGAACGTCTCGCTCACCCAGACCCGCGACCTGCGGCGCGACCCGCCGTCGGTGCTGCCGCTCAACCCCACCTTCGAGGGGTACGAGGCGGTGTTCCGCCAGCAGCTGCCGAACCTCGGCACCAGCCTGGTGCTCGGCCTGGGCTGCGTCGCGCTCACGCTCGTGATCGCGGCGCCCGCCGGCTACGCGATCGCCCTGCTGCGGCTGCGGGGGCGGGGACCGCTGAACTTCCTGCTGCTCGTGGCGCAGATGATCCCGGCCGTGGTGATGGCCATGGGGTTCTACGCGATCTACGTCCGGCTCGGCCTGCTGAACACGCTCCCCGGCCTGATCGTGGCCGACTCCACCGTCGCCGTGCCGTTCGCGGTGCTGCTGTTCAGCGCCTTCATGTCCGGCATCCCGCGCGAGATGATCCAGGCCGCGACGATCGACGGTGCCGGCGTGTGGCGGGTGTTCCGGTCGATCGTGCTGCCGATGAGCCGGAACTCCGTGCTGACCGTGTCGCTGTTCGCGTTCCTGTGGGCGTGGTCGGACTTCATCTTCGCCTCGACCCTGAACCGCAACGGGAACTTCCTGCCCATCACGCTGGGCATCTACAACTACATCGGCAACAACACCACCCAGTGGAACGCGATCATGGCGACCGCCGTCGTCGCGTCGATCCCCGCCGCCGTGCTGCTCGTCGTCGCCCAGCGCTACGTCGCCGCGGGCGTCACCGCCGGGGCGGTGAAGGACTGATGGCCGCCGTGCCCCCCTCGTCCGACGGAGGACCTCTCGTGACACCCGCGCCCGCTGCCGCCCCCGGCACGTCGCCCGCCCCGCCCGCCCCCGTCGTGCCCGCGCACGGCGGCCGCCGGGGGGCCGGGGTCGGCGAGGTCCGTCTCGCCCCGGGGTTCTGGGGGACGCTGCAGGAGACGAACGCCCGGGCCACCCTCGCGCACTGCCTGCACTGGATGGAGCGGCTGGGCTGGGTGGCGAACTTCGACGCCGTCGCCGCCGGGACCACCGACCGCGACCGGCCCGGCTGGCAGTTCTCCGACTCGGAGGTCTACAAGCTGCTGGAGGCGATGGCCTGGGAGCTGGCGCGGTCCGCGGACCCGGCGCTGGAGGTGACCTACGCCGCCCTGGTCGACCGGGTGGCCGCCGCGCAGGACGCGGACGGCTACCTGAACACCTGCTACGGGCACGCCGGCCAGGCCGGCCGCTACACCGACCTGTCCAGCGGGCACGAGCTGTACTGCGTGGGCCACCTGCTGCAGGCCGCCGTCGCCCGGGTGCGCACGGCGGGCGAGGACGCGCTGGTCGCCGTGGCGCGGCGGGCGGCGGACCATGTCTGCCGGGAGTTCGGCGCGGACGCGAACCCCGGCATCTGCGGGCACCCCGAGATCGAGGTCGGCCTGGCCGAGCTCGGCCGCGCCCTGGACGAGCCCCGGTACACCGAGCAGGCCCGGCTGTTCGTCGAGCGGCGCGGGCACGGCACGCTGACCCCGATCCCGCTGCTGAGCCCGGCCTACTTCCAGGACGACGTCCCGGTGCGCGACGCCGACGCGTGGCGCGGGCACGCGGTGCGGGCCCTGTACCTCGCCGCCGCGGCGGTCGACGTCGCCGTGGACACCGGCGACGTCGAGCTCCTGGGCGCCGTCGAGCGCCAGTGGGAGCGGTCCGTGGCCCGCCGGACCTACCTGACCGGCGGCATGGGGTCGCGGCACCAGGACGAGGGGTTCGGCGACGACTGGGAGCTGCCCGCCGACCGGGCCTACTGCGAGACGTGCGCCGGCATCGCCTCCGCGATGGTCTCCTGGCGGCTGTACCTGGCCACCGGTGATGTGCGGTACGCGGACCTGATGGAGCGGACGTACCTGAACGTGGTCGCCACCTCGCCCGCCGAGGACGGCCGCGCCTTCTTCTACGCCAACCCGCTGCACCAGCGGGTCGCGGGGCAGGACGTGCGGACGGACGCGGAGAACCCGCGCGCCGAGGGCGGTGCCCGCGCGCCCTGGTTCGACGTGTCGTGCTGCCCGACCAACGTGGCGCGCACGCTCGCGTCCTGGCAGGCGTACCTGGCGTCGGTCGCGGGGGACGAGCTGACCCTGCTCCAGCACGCGGCGGCCGAGGTGGACGTGGCCCTCGAGGGCGGCGGCCGGCTCGCGGTCCGGATCGCCACGCGGTACCCCGACGACGGCGCCGTCCGGGTCGAGGTGCGCGACGCGCCGGGACGGGAGGTGACGCTGCGCCTGCGCGTGCCCGCCTGGGCCCGCGGAGCCCGGTTCACCGACGTGGACGGCACGGTGCGGGACGCCGAGCCGGGGTGGGCGGTGACCCGCGGGGTGCTGCGCCCCGGAGACACCGTGCTGCTCGAGCTGCCGCTGGAGCCGCGGTTCACCTGGCCCGACCCGCGCATCGACGCCGTCCGCGGCTGCGTCGCGGTGGAGCGCGGCCCGCTGGTGCTCTGCGCCGAGTCGGTGGACCTGCCGGCGGGGGTCGCCCTCGACGACGTGCGGGTGGACCCGTGCGCCGCGCCCGAGGCCGACGGGGACGGCGCCGTCGTGCGCGCACGGGTGCTGGCGCCCGCGGCGGACGACGACGCCCTGCCGTACGCCGGCGCGCCCGCCGGCGCGCCGGGCGACGCCGACCTGCGGCTCGCCCTCGTGCCCTATCACCGGTGGGCCGAGCGCGGGCCCTCGACCATGCGGGTGTTCGTCCCGACCGCCTGAGGGCGGCGGGCCGAGGAGCGGGAGGACGGACCATGACCAGCACCACCGACCGGCCGGCGGGCGGCGTGCGCGCCGACGGCACCCGCCTGACCTGGCGCGGCGGCGGCGAGACCCTCGTCGTCGAGCCCTGGGGGCCGGACGCCGTCCGCGTCCGCGCGACGCTCATGGGCGACGTCACCGACCCGGAGCACGCCCTGCTGCCGCGGGACCAGGTGCCGGCGGACGACGCGCGGGTCGAGCTGCACCCCGACGGCGCCACCCTGGTCAACGGGGCGCTGCGCGTGGAGCTGCGGGTGACCACCGGGTTCGGCGAGACGACCGGCTACGAGCGGTCGCGGTGCGAGCTGACGTTCCGCGACGCCGACGGCCGGACGCTGCTGCGCGAGCTCGACCCCGGCGGCTCGCTCGACCTGCAGGCCCGACGGTTCCGGCCGCGGCTCGGCGGCGACCTCGAGCTGACCGCCGCGTTCACCTCGGACCCGGCCGAGCGGCTGGTCGGGATGGGGCTGTACCAGCAGCACCTGCTCGACCTCAAGGGCTCGACCCTGGAGCTGGCGCACCGGAACTCGCAGGCCAGCGTGCCGTTCGTGCTGTCCAGCGCCGGGTACGGGTTCCTGTGGAACGACCCGGCGATCGGGCGGGCCACGTTCGGGCGCAACCGGACGGAGTGGTCCGCGGAGTCGACCCGGCAGCTGGACTACTGGGTCACCGCCGGGGCCACCCCGGCGCAGATCACGCGGGCCTACGCCGGTGCGACCGGGCACGCCCCGATGATGCCCGAGCGCGGCCTGGGGTTCTGGCAGTGCAAGCTGCGCTACCGCAGCCAGGAGGAGCTGCTGGCGGTCGCGCGCGAGCACCACCGGCGGGGCCTGCCGCTGGACGTCATCGTCGCCGACTTCTTCCACTGGCCGCGGATGGGGGACTACCGGTTCGAGGACGAGTTCTGGCCGGACCCCGCGGCGATGGTCGCCGAGCTGGCGGACCTCGGCGTCGAGCTGATGGTCTCCGTCTGGCCCCAGGTCGCGCTGGACTCCGAGAACTACGCCCACCTGCGCGCAGAGAACCTGCTGGTCCGCTCCGAGCGCGGACTCGACGTGCAGATGGCGTTCCAGGGTCCGAGCGCGTTCCTCGACGTGACCAACCCCGAGGCGCGCCGCTGGCTGTGGGAGACGTGCCGGCGCAGCTACGGCGCCCACGGGATCCGCACGTTCTGGCTGGACGAGGCCGAGCCCGAGTACGGCGTGTACGACTTCGACGCCTACCGCTACCACGCCGGACCCGCGCAGCGCGTGGGCAACCTGTACCCGCAGCTCTTCGCGCGCGCGTTCTGGGACGGCCAGCGGGCGGACGGCGAGACGGAGATCGTGAACCTGGTCCGGTGCGCCTGGGCCGGCAGCCAGCGGTACGGCGCGCTGGTGTGGTCGGGGGACATCTCCTCGACCTTCGCGGACATGGCGCGCCAGGTCACGGCCGGCATCCACATGGGCGTCGCCGGGATCCCGTGGTTCACCACGGACATCGGCGGGTTCCACCGCGGGGACTCGGCGGACCCGGCGTTCCACGAGCTGCTGGTCCGGTGGTTCCAGCTGGGGGCGTTCAGCCCGGTGATGCGGCTGCACGGCGACCGGCTGCCGTACGAGGAGGTCACGGCCGCCGACGGGTCGCCGCGGCTGCGCTCCGGCGGGCCGAACGAGCTGTGGAGCTTCGGGGAGGACGTCTACCGGGTGCTGGAGCGGTACGTGCACCTGCGCGAGACGCTCCGGCCGTACCTGCGCGACGTGATGCGCGCGGCGCACACCGACGGGCAGCCGGTGATGCGCGGGCTGTTCCACGAGTTCCCGGACGACCCGCGGGCCTGGGAGGTGGACGACCAGTTCCTGCTCGGGCCGGACGTGCTGGTGGCCCCCGTGCTCGTGGCGGGCGCGACGGAGCGCGACGTCCACCTGCCGGCCGGCGCGCGCTGGACGGACGCCGCGACCGGCGTCGTCCACGACGGCGGCGGCACCGTGCGGGTGGCGGCGCCGCTGGACGTCGTGCCCGTCTTCCTCCGCGACGGTGCGCTGCCGCACCTCGTGGGCCGCACGACCGGGACCGCTCCGGCCGTGCCCTGAGACCGCGGGGTCCGCGCCCGGCGGGCGGGGCCCCGGTGCCGACAGCGGTTCGTGGCAGGTGGTGCCGAGAGGAAGGGGGGCGCACCACCGGCCGGCTCGTACGACGACGTCCGAGCGCGCGCGCAGGCGCGCGACCACGAGAGAGGTACTCGATGAAGAGCACGACATCAGTCTCGCGGCACCGGCCGCGACGGGCGGCGGTCGCGCTGCCCACCACGCTGGCGCTCGCCCTGGGGGGACTCGCCGGCCTGGCGCAGCCCGCGGTGGCCGCCACCCCGGACCCGACCCTGCACTGGACGATGGACGACGTGTCCGGGACCACGGTGCCGGACACGTCCGGGAACGGCCTCGACGGCACCATCAGCGGCACGGTCGCCGCGGTCGGCACCGACGACGGCGGCACGGCGCTCGACCTGCCGGGCGGAGCCGACGGCGGCCACGTCGCCGTCCCGCGCGGCGCGCTCGAGGGGGCCACGGACCTGACCGTGTCCACCCGCGTCCGCTGGGACGGGACCGGCGGCTCCTGGCAGTGGCTCTACGCCCTGGGCTCCGACAACCAGCGGTACCTGTTCACCACGCCGTCGAACGACGCCGGGCGGCTGCGCACGGCGGTCACCGCCGGCGGTGGCGGGGCGGAGGCCCAGGTCACCGGGCACGGCCCGGTGCCTGCCGGCACCTGGGTCACGCTCACCACCACGCTGGACAGCGGCGCGGACCGGGTCACCACCTACCTCGACGGCGTCGCCGTCGCGTCCGCCGAGACGTCGCTCACCGCGGCGGACCTGCTGACGGCCGGCGCGACGAGCGCCGGGTTCCTCGGCCGGTCGTTCTACCCGGACCCGCTGTTCGACGGCGCGGTCGACGACTTCCGGATCTGGCACGCGGCGCTGACCGGCGAGCAGGTCGCGGAGCTCGTGGGCGACGACGTGCCCACGGTCACCGGGCTCGAGGCCGACGAGGTCGCGCTGCGCACCGCGGTCGGCGTGGCCCCGGCGCTGCCGCAGGCCGTGCGGGCGACGTTCTCCGACGGCTACGACCGGGACGTCCCGGTCACCTGGGACGCGGTCGACCCGGCTCAGTACGCCGCCACCGGGGAGTTCACCGTCAGCGGCCAGGCCGCCGGCCGGCCGCTCACCGCGACCGTCACCGTGCACCGCGGCGAGCTGCGCGTCGACCTCGGCACCGACACGGGAGAGTTCCTCGGGGGTGCCTCCGGGCTGCTCTACGGGCTCTACGGCGACGGCATGCCCACCGACAACCTGATCGAGGGCATGGGCGTGCGGACCATCGCCACCAAGGCGCAGGACGGGGCGCAGCACCCCGGCTCCGACGCGCTCGAGGTGGTGCGCCCGCTGGCCGACGCCACCGACGGCGATGTCTACCTGCGCGTCACGGACTGGTACCGGGGGTTCCCGTACCAGTGGCCGGGCGACACCCCCGAGCAGAAGCTCGCGGACTACGCCCGGGTGCTGGACGAGCAGCTGGACATGATCGCGACGCTCGAGCCGGAGTACCAGGACAACCTCGTGATCGAGCCGTTCAACGAGCCCGAGGGCAACATGTTCGGCACCGGGCCGTGGAGCCTGGACCGGGTTTCCTGGCTGGACGACCCGGAGGACTACTTCGCCGCGTGGGACCGCACGTACCGCACCATCAAGGAGCGGTACCCGGAGATGCGCGTCGCCGGGCCCGGCACCAGCCAGCTGTTCGGCCAGGTGGAGGGCTTCCTGCGGCACGCCGTCGAGGCGGGCACCGTGCCGGACATCATCACCTGGCACGAGCTCACCCACCCGCAGGCGATCCGGGACTCCGTCGCCCGGTACCGGGGCTGGGAGGCCGAGGTCTTCGCCGGCACGGCCTACGCGGGCACCGAGCTCCCGGTGAACATCAACGAGTACGCGTTCAACTACCACACGTCGGTGCCGGGCCAGATGATCCAGTGGATCTCCGCGATCGAGGACACCAAGGTCGACGCGATGATCGCGTTCTGGAACATCAACGGGAACCTGTCCGACTCCGCGGTGCAGACCAACCGGGGCAACGGCCAGTGGTGGCTGTACAACGCCTACTCCCGCATGTCCGGGCACACGGTCGCGGTGACGCCGCCGAACCCGGGCGAGAACTACACCCTGCAGGGCGTCGCGACGCTCGACGAGGACCTCGGCGTCGCCCGGGCGATCATCGGCGGCGCGGACGGGGCCGCTCCGGTCGACCTGGCGAACGTGCCGGCCGACGTGTTCGGCGACGAGGTGCGCGTCACCGTGCGGGAGATCCCGTGGACCGGGCAGCTCGGCGACTCCGCCCAGCCCCGGCACCTGGCCGAGCTGACCCTGCCCGTCGTCGACGGCACCGTCGCGCTCGCGTTCGGCGACGGCACGCTGCCGGTGCTCGAGGAGTCCTCGGCGTACGAGATCGTGACCACCCCGGCCGGCACCGGCGCCACCACCACGGTGACCCCGGAGCTGTGGCAGGGCAGCTACGAGGCCGAGGACGCCGCGCACACCGGCGCGGGGTACAGCCGCAACGGGCCCGAGGGCTCGCCGCAGGACGTGGGCAGGTTCTACACCTCGGGCGGCTACGACGTCGGGGGCCTGCGCACCGGCTCCGACGTCACGCTCGACTTCACCGTCGAGGTGCCGCAGGACGGGACGTACGACCTGTCGGTCTTCGCCAACAGCCTGAACACGCACGAGCTGGTGGCCGAGCAGGGGCCGACCAACGTGTTCCTGCGGGTCGACGGCGCGGCCGAGCAGGAGATGTTCCTGCCGCTCGGCTACAAGTGGGTGGTCTGGGACCACGCCGACACGACGGTCGACCTCACGGCGGGCAGCCACACCCTCACCCTGGCCGCGCAGAGCCTGGACGGGCGCGGGACCCGCGGCGACGCGATCGTCGACCGGATCACGCTGTCCCTGGCCGACCCCGACGCCGCCACGTCGGTGTACGAGGCCGAGCTCGCCCAGCTCGACGGCGCGGGGACGCGGTACGACGTCGCCGGGGACACCGTCTCCGGCGCCGGCGTCGCCGAGCTCCCCGAGGGCGGCACCGCGACCTTCTGGGTCTACGGCGCCACCGACGCCGAGGCGACGCTGGGCGTGCACGCGCTCGACGGGGGCACTGGCACGCTCGCGGTCAACGGGTACGACGTCCTGAACGTCACCGGGGACGGCACCGTCGCCGCGCACCTGCAGGGCGGAGTCAACCAGGTCACCGTCACGGCCGGCAGCGGCGGGCTGGACCTGGACCGGCTGACCGTCGGACCGGGCACGGGGGTGCTGCCGACCACGGAGCACCAGGCCGAGGACGCCGAGCTCGCGGGCGGCGCGCACGTCGTCGAGCTGTCGCTCGCCGAGGGCGGCCGGGCGGTCGCGGGCATCGGCGGCGAGCCGGGTAACGACAGCGCGCTCACCTTCCACGTCGACGCCGCGGCCGCCGGGCCGCACGCCGTCGTGGTGCGGTTCTCCAACCCGGAGCAGGTGGACGGCACGCACTACAACCCGAACCCGGTGGCCCGGCACGCGGACATCTCCGTCAACGGCGGGGACCCGGACCGGGTGCTGTTCGTCCCGACGTTCCACGAGAACAGCTTCTGGGAGCGCACGCTCGTGCTCGACCTCGCCGCGGGCGCGAACACCATCGCGCTGCGCTCCGAGGAGGCCACGAACTGGGACGGCGAGACCTACGCCTCGCAGACCTGGGACCCCGGGTTCAACCTGCGGGCGGACGAGGCGCCGGTCGTCGACCGGATCACCGTGTCGCCGCTCGCCGCCGTGGCCCCGGCCGCCGAGGCCTGGGCCCCGGGCACGGTGTACGACTCCGGCGACACCGTGGTGCACGACGGCGCGACGTGGCTCGCGTCGTGGTGGACCCGGGACCAGGTGCCGGGCGACCCGTACGGGCCGTGGCAGGAGATCGCCGCGGCCGCCGACGGCACCGCCGTGTGGACGCCGTCGCGCATCTTCCACGCCGGCGACGCCGTGGTGCACGACGGCCTGCGGTGGGAGGCCCGGTGGTGGACCCGCAACCAGGAGCCCGGCGACCCGCACGGGCCCTGGGCGCGGAGCTGACCGGGAGACCTGACGGGACGACGACGCCCGCGCCACCGCTCTGCGGTGGCGCGGGCGCTGTCGTCCCCGGGGCGGGTCAGGCGTTCGTGACCACCAGGGCCACGTTGTGCCCGCCGAAGCCGAAGGAGTTGTTCACCACCGCGACGTCGCCCGCGGGCAGCGGCCGCGGGGTGTCCCGGACCAGGTCCAGCACGAGCTCCGGGTCGGGGGTCTCGACGTTGATCGTCGGCGGCGCCTGCCGGTCGTGCACCGCGAGCACCGAGAACACCGTCTCCAGCGCCCCGGCGCCGCCGAGCAGGTGGCCGGTCATCGACTTGGTGGCGGACAGCGCGACGCCGTCCGCGTCGGCGCCGAGGGTCTCGCGGACGCCGCGGGCCTCGATCAGGTCGCCGACGACCGTCGAGGTGGCGTGCGCGTTGACGTGCTTCACGTCGCCCGTGGCCACGCCCGCGTCCTCGAGCGCCATCCGCATCGCGGCGATCTGGCCGCGGCCCGTGGGCTCGGGGGAGGTGATGTGGTAGCCGTCGGAGGACAGGCCGACGCCGGCGATCTCGGCGTACACCCGGGCGCCGCGGGCGGCGGCGTGCGCCTCGGACTCGAGGACGACGATGCCGGAGCCCTCACCGATCACGAAGCCGTCGCGGTCGACGTCGTACGGGCGCGAGGCCCGCGCCGGGTCGTCGGTGCGGGTCGACAGGGTGCGCGAGGCGGCGAACGCGGCCATCGGCATCGGGTGGATCGTGGCCTCGGTGCCACCGGCGATCACGACGTCGGCGCGGCCGGTGCGGATCATCTCGACGGCGTAGCCGATCGCCTCGGCGCCGGAGGCGCAGGCGGAGACCAGCGCGTGCGCGCCGGCCCGGGCGCCGAACTCCAGCTCGACGTACGCGGACGGCGAGTTCGGCATGAGCATGGGGACGGTCATCGGCAGGACGCGGCGGGCGCCCTTCTCGCGGAGGGTGTCCCACGCGTCGAGCGTGGTCCAGATGCCGCCGATGCCGGAGGACACCACGACGCCGAGCCGCTCCGGGTCCACCTCGGGGGTGCCCGCGTCGGCCCACGCCTCGCGCGACGCGATGATCGCGTACTGCGCGGAGGGGTCCATCTTCTTCATCTCGGGCCGGGGGAGGACCTCCTCCGGGCGGACCGCGAGCGTGGCCGCGAAGTCGACCGGCAGGCCGTACGTCTCGGCCCAGTCGTTGTCGAGGGTGCGCGCGCCCGAGGTGCCGGCCAGGGCGGCCTGCCAGGTGGTGGGGACGTCCCCGCCGAGCGGGGTCGTGGCGCCGAGTCCGGTGACGACGACTCGCGTGCTCATGGGGGGCTCCATCCGGAGGGTGTCGGGCGTGCGGGGTGCTGCGGGGGTGCGCCGGGGTGCCCGGCGCGACCGGGGGTCCGGCCGGCGCGCGGCGCGGACCCCCGGTCGGTGCGGCTCAGGCCTGGGCGTTCGAGATGAACGACACCGCGTCGCCGACGGTCGCGAGGTTCTTGACCTCGTCGTCCGGGATGCGGACCTCGAACTTCTCCTCGGCCAGCGTCACGATCGTCATCATCGACAGGGAGTCGATGTCGAGGTCGTCCGTGAACGACTTCTCGGGCAGGACCGAGTCGGTCGGCAGGCCGGTCTCCTCGCTGACGATCTCGGCCAGGCCGGCCAGGATCTCCTGCTCGCTGTGCGCCATCGGTGTCTCCTTGGTTGTGCGGTGCGCCGCCCGTGGGCGGACGGCGGTCATCGGTCGATGAACGGTACTGCGGGTCGCGGCCCCGTCAGGGCAGCACGACCACCTGCGCCGCGTACACGAGGCCCGCGCCGAAGCCGATCTGCAGCGCGAGCGCGCCGCTGGTGACCTGGCCCTCGCGGAGCAGCCGCTCCGTGGCCAGGGGGATGGAGGCGGCGGAGGTGTTGCCCGTGTCCGCGATGTCCCGGCCGACGGCCACGGTCTCGGGGAGCTTGAGCTGCTTGATCATCTGGTCGATGATCCGCATGTTCGCCTGGTGCGGGATGAACGCGTCGATCTGGTCGGCGGTCACGCCGGCGGCCGCCAGCGCCTTCTCCGCGACGGGCGCCATCTGCCAGACCGCCCACTTGAAGACGCTCGGGCCCTCCTGGCGCAGCGTCGGCCAGCCGGCGCCGCCGTCGCGCACGTCGATCCACGAGTGCGTCTGCCGGATGGCCTGCGCCTGGCTGCCGTCCGAGCCCCACACGGTCGGGCCGATGCCGGGCGTGTCGGACGGGCCGATCACGACCGCGCCCGCGCCGTCGCCGAGCAGGAACGAGATCGAGCGGTCCGTCGGGTCGACGAAGTCGCTCATCTTCTCCGCGCCGATCACCAGCACGTTGCGGGCGGTGCCGGCGCGGACCAGGGCGTCCGCCTGGCCGATGCCGTAGCAGTAGCCCGCGCACGCGGCCGAGACGTCGAACGCCGCGGCGGGCGTCGCGCCCAGCCGGTCGGCGAGGATCGCGGCGCCGGACGGCGTCTGGTGGAAGTACGTGACCGTGGCGAGGATCACGGCGTCGATGTCGGAGCCCTGCAGGCCCGCGGCCTCGATCGCCTGCCGGCCCGCGCGCTCCGCGAGGTCCAGCACGTCGGTGTCCGCGCCGGCCCGGGTGCGGGTGACGATGCCCGTGCGCTGCTGGATCCACTCGTCGGAGGAGTCGATGGGGCCGACCAGGTCGTCGTTCGGCACGACGTTCTCGCCGCGGGCGGCGCCCAGGCCGAGGATCCGCGTGTGGGCGGGGCCGGTGGCCTGGGTCAGGGCGGGGCGGGTCACTGGGCGGTCTCCCGGGAGTCGTCGGTCGGTGCGGGCGCGACGCCGGACGGGCCCTGCGCGTGGCGGGCCACGAGGTCCCGGGCGGCGGGCAGGTCGGCCGGCGAGGTGATCGCGACCGTCTCCACCCCGGGCAGGCTACGCCGGGCCAGGCCCTTGAGCACACCGCCCGGCGCCAGCTCCAGCACGCCGGTGACACCCAGCTCCGCGAGCGTCGCCTGGCACAGGTCCCAGCGCACCGGCGCGGCGATCTGCGCGACGAGCCGGGCCACGACGTCGGCGCCGGTGGCGTCCGCGCCGTAGGCCGCGCCGTCGGCGTTGGACAGCAGCCGGGTGCGCGGGGCCGCGACGGCCCAGCCGGCCGCGACGGCGCCGAACGCCTCGAGCGCGGGCTGCATGTAGGGGGTGTGGAACGCGCCGGCGACCTGCAGCGGCACGACGCGCGCGCGGGCCGGCGGGTGCTCGGCGAACCGGCGCAGCCCCTCCAGCGAGCCGGCCGCGACCGTCTGGCCGCCGCCGTTCACGTTGGCGGGCCACAGGCCGGCGGCCTCGAGCGCCGCGGCCACCTCGTCCGGGTCGCCGCCGAGCACGGCGGTCATCCCGGTCGGCTCCGCGGCGGCGGCCTCCGCCATGAACCGCGCGCGCTGCGCGACGAGGCCGACGGCGCCCGCGTCGTCGAACACGCCCGCGACGGCCGCGGCGGCGAACTCGCCGACCGAGTGGCCCGCGGTGGCGTCCGGCGTGATCGCGGCGCCGGCCTCGTCCTCCAGCGCGCGCAGCGCCAGCAGGGAGGTCGACACGATCAGGGGCTGGGCCACCGCGGTGTCGCGGATGGTGTCGGCGTCGGAGGTCGTCCCGTGGGTCGTCAGGTCGACGCCCGCGGCCTCCGAGAGGGCCGCCAGGCGGTCGGCGGTGCCGGGCAGCTCGAGCCAGGGCGCGAGCATGCCGGGGGTCTGGGCGCCCTGTCCGGGGCAGACGATCGCGAGCACCCGCCCACTCTGCCCCTCCCGGGCCGCCGCGCCCGCTCACGACGCGTACCAACTCCGGATGCGGGTCTTGTGCGGCTCCCACAACGCCCCGGGCCGGACCGGGGCCGCGCGGCGGCCGGGGCGGGGGTCAGGCGCGGTGGTCCAGGCGGCCGACCGCGAGGGCCTGCTGCAGCACGTACGCCTCGCGCGGGTCCAGCGGGTCCCAGCCGGTGACCTCCGCGACCCGGCGCAGGCGGTACCGGACGGTGTTGGGGTGGACGTACAACGTGCGGGCCGCCGCCTCCAGGGACCGGCCGGCGGCGAGGTACGCGGTCAGCGTCTCCAGCAGCGAGCCGGTGCTGGCCAGCAGCGGCACGTACGCCTGCTCCACCAGCACGGCCCGCGCGCTGGCGTCGCCGACCAGCACCCGCTCGGGCAGCAGGTCGTCGGCGAGCACCGGCCGGGGGGCCTGCGGCCACGCGGCGATCGCGGCCAGCCCCGCCAGGGCGGCGCGGGCGGACCGGGCGGCGTCCGCGAGGTCCTGACCGGTCGGGCCGAGCACCACCGGGCCGGGGCCGAACCGCGGCAGCAGCGACGCCGCCGCCTCGCGCAGGTCGCCCGTCCCGCCGAGGAACACCACCAGCCGGTCGCCCTGGATGCCGACCAGGGCGTCGTCGGCGGCCCGGCGGGTGGCCCGGCGCAGGTCCGAGGTGCGGACGTCGTCCAGCGGGGAGGCGGTCGTGCCGACGGCCACCAGCGTGCTGCCGCGGCCGCTCCAGCCGAGCGCCGCCACCCGGGACCGGAGCGAGTCGTCGACGTCCCCGCGCAGCAGCGCGTCGACCACCAGCGCCTCCAGGCGCGCGTCCCACGCGCCGCGGACCTCCGCGGCCCGGGCGTAGACCTCCGCCGCGGAGAACGCGACCTCCCGGGAGTACCGGAGCACCGCCTCCAGCAGGTCCCGCTCGCCGCCCGGCGCGGCCAGCCGGTCGGCGTGCGCCTCGACCACGTCCACCACCACGCGCACCAGCTGCAGGGTGTGCTGCAGGGAGATGGACCGGGTCAGCTCCGGGGGAGCGGTCGCGAAGATCTCCCCGACGCCGTGCGGCGGCCGGGACGGGTCCGCGAACCAGGTGACGAACGCGGTGATGCCGGCCTGCGCCACCAGCCCGACCCAGGACCGGTCGTCGGCCGGCAGCGCGCGGTACCAGTCCAGGTCCTCGTCCAGCCGGCGCATCGCCGCCGCCGCGAGCACGCCGCTGCCCTCGCGGACCCGGCGCAGCGTCTCGCCGTTGCTCGCGTCCGGGGCGGTGGCGATCCGGCCGGCACGGGTCCGGGTGCGCGCGGGGGACAGCGCCTCGGCCTGCGCGGCGGACGGCGCGGCCGGCGCCGGGGCGTCGGGGGTCGCGGTGCCGGTCGGCGCGGCGGGCGCTGCGGGGGCGCGGCGGGGCTGGGGCATGGGCTGAGCATAGGGCGGCGTTGTGGGGAACCGACAAAGCCGCGCGGGCTCCTCCGGGCCGCTCACCGGCCCGTCCACCCCGTTCGAGCAGTGCGGAGCGAGCGCAGCGGATAGTGTCCCCCTATGGCTCTGCTGCCCCGACTGCGCCGCCTCCTGGGCAGACCCGTGCCTGCGTCCCGTGTCGGTGCCCGCCGGCCGACGGGTGCCGCTCGGCACGGAGACGTCCCCCAGGAGGACGCCCTCAGGTCCCGCCTCGGTGACGACCCCAACGACGAGCGTGCCTTCGCGGCGCTCGCCGAGATCGTGCGCCGGCACGCCGTCACCGGGTCCGACGACGACCCGCTCACCGCCGAGGCGGACGACGCCGAGCGGCAGCGTGCTGCCGACCTCGCCGTCTGGTCCCTCGGCGAGGAGCTCGCCGGCAACCCGCGCGCCTGGTACCCGCTCGTGGAGGTCGCCCGGCTGTCCGTGCGCGACGACCTCGAGGGGACCATCCGCCGGCTGACGACCGCCGCCGAGCGCGACCCCTCCGGCCGCGCGCTGGTCGCCGGCCTGCGGCTGCTGCGGGAGGCCGGCCTGCCGGTCGACGCGCTGTCGCTCGGCACCGGCCACTGGCACCCCCGCGACCACGACCCGGAGGCCGGGCGGGAGCTCGTGCTCGCCGCCGTCGAGGCCGGCCGGCCGATGGACGCCAAGCAGCACCTCGCGTCCCTCGACCTCTACCCGAAGCAGGACGACATCGCGCAGATGCGCCGGGAGCTCGCCCGCCTGGTCGAGCAGGCCGACCGGCACGCCGGCTCCTGACCCGACGACGCTCTCCTGATCGACGGCGCCCGCACCCCTCCCCGGGGTGCGGGCGCCGTCGTCTGCGCGGCGGGGCGTCCGCCGGCGCCGCGCGAGGTCGTCCTCCGGCGGCGAGGTCGTCCTTCGGCGGCGAGGTCGTCCCGCGCAGGTGACGACCTCGGCGGGAGGTGACGACCTCGCCGGGAGGTGACGACCTCGC
>JAPSIJ010000191.1 GCA_031178805.1 Cellulomonas sp.
GACGCGGACAGCACCGTGCCGTACGCCGCCTCGTCGAGCCCCAGCTCCCGCAGCGCGTAGATCACGGTGACGGCGCCCGCGACGGCCGAGAACAGGTTGCCGATCGCGGTGCAGGCGACGATCCGGCGCAGCAGCGGCTGCCGGAGCACGAACCGCAGGCCCTCGGCGATCTCCTCCCGCAGCGGCCGCCGGTCCGCGACGGGCGGCAGCTGCTCCGGCTGCCGGATCCGGGACAGCGCCAGCGCCGACACCAGGTACGTCCCGGCGTTGACGGCGAGCAGCACGGGCGCGGCCACCACGCGCAGCAGCGCGCCGCCCAGCGCCGGCCCGGCCACCCCGGCGACCGACTGCGTGGCCTGCAGCTTCGCGTTGCCCTCGCCGATGTGCTCGAGCCCGACCAGCCCCGGCACGTAGGACTGGTGCGCCACGTCGAAGAACACCGTGGCGACGCTCATCACCAGCGCCCCGGCGTACAGCACCGCCATCGACGCGTGCCCGGTGAGCGCCAGCGCGACGACCACGGCCAGCACCGCGGCCCGGACCAGGTCGGCGCTGATCAGCACCCGGCGCTTGCGCATCCGGTCCACCCACGCGCCGGTCGGCAGGCCGATCACCAGGAACGCCGCCGTCTCGGCGGCGGTGAGCAGGCCCATCTGCCACTCGGTGGCGCCCAGGTCGCGGACCGCGAGCACCGGCAGCGCGATCCCGGTCAGCTGGAACCCGAGCTGCCCGAGGGCGTCACCGGCCCACAGCCGCCGGAAGTCCGGGTGCCGGGCGAGCGACGGGCGCCGCCCGCCCGCGGCCGTGCCGGCGCCGGGCACCGCCCCGGTGTCCGGCGGGGGCGTCGCGGGTCCGGGCGTGCTCATGACCGCAGCATGGCGCCACTGATTGGGAAGTGTCAATCAGTGGCTAGGATGGCGGCATGACGACGGACGCGGACCGCGCCCCGGAGCAGCCCGGCGCGCTGCCCGATGCCGAGGCCGACGCGGACGCCCGGGCGCTGGCGTCGACCGTCCGCCTCCGGATCCTGCGGCTGTGCCTGGACGAGCCGCTGACCAACCGGGAGATCGCCGAGCGGCTCGGCCGGAACCCCGCGACCGTGCTGCACCACGTGCGCACCCTCGTCGACCGGGGCTTCCTCGCCGCGGAGCCGGTCCGCCGGGGCGCCCGCGGCTCCCGGGAGGTGCCGTACCGCGCGACCCGGAAGTCCTGGCGCGCCCCCGACTTCCCCGGCAAGTGGCAGCTGATGCTGTCGACGTTCCTCGAGGAGATCGCCGAGGCGGACCCCGACTCGGTGCGGATGACCCGGCTCGGCGTCCGGCTCACCGCCGCCGAGCACGAGGAGCTGATGACGCGGGTCGAGGCGTTCTTCGCCGAGCTCGCCGAGCGGCGCCCCGCCGGGGACGGGACGCCGTACTCGCTGCTGTTCGCCCTGCACGAGGACGCCGGCCGCCTGCCGCGGCCGGCGCCGCCTCAGTAGCGGATCGCGTCGATCACCTTCACGCGCACGGCCCACAGCGCCGGCAGCAGCCCGGCGAGCGCGCCCACGCCGGCCGCGCACGCGAGCCCGGTGAGCGCCGCGGACACCGGGAACGGCGGCTCGTCCTGCAGCGCGGTGCCGAGCAGGCGGTCGACGGGCAGGGCGTCGAGCGCCACGACGGCCAGGACCACCCCGACCACCCCGGCGACGAGCGTCGCGACGACCGACTCGAGCAGCACGCCGAAGAACACCCGCCCCGACGTCGCGCCGAACGACCGCCGGATGCCGATCTCCCGGATCCGCTGCCGGACCGTGACCAGCGCGATGTTCAGCAGGCCGAGCCCGCCGAGAAGCAGGGCGAACCCGCTGACGGCGATGATCACCCAGCGCGAGGCGGAGTCGAGCACGCCCGCCTCGCCCACCGGCTCCGTCACGTCGACCTGCCAGCCGGGCAGCGCCGCGCGCAGGTCCTGGTCCACCCGGTCGCGCAGCGCCGGCACGTCGGCCGGCGGCACCCAGAGCTCCAGCGCCGGCGGGCTCGCCCCCGCGCCCCACGGGTCCACGGACAGGCCCCAGCGCTCGACCTGGTCGGTGAGCACCGTGTAGGTCGGCGGCTCCCCGGGGTACTGGTCCGGCACCGCGCCCACCACCTCCGCGAGCACGCCCTGCCGGCCCTGGAGGACGACCGTCGGGTGCCCGGACACGTCCGGCACGGCGAGCGCGTCGAGGAACGCCTGGTTCACCACGAGCGTCGGCGCCAGCCGGTCCGCGTCGGAGGGTGCGAACCACCGGCCCTGGCCGGGCTCGATCCGGTGGATCACGCCGTACGCCGGGTCCACCACCTGCCCGCTCAGGATCTGCGTGCCGCCGGGCAGCTCGACGGCCATCTGCCCCCAGCCCACCCGGGACGCGTACGCGACGGAGTACCGCTCGACCACGTCCGCCATCGCCTCGGACGCCCGGGCCGCGTCGCCGGAGCCGGTGACCGGGTACGCGGAGACGGTCAGCGTGGTCTCCCGGCCGCTCCACCGCTCGGTCTGCTCGCGCATCGCCTGACCGAGCATCCCGACCGCCGCCGTGACGCCCGTGATGGCGGTGACGGCCGCCGCGACGCCGATCAGCGACAGCAGCACCCGCAGCTTGTGCACCCGCAGCTCGTCCCACGCCTCGACGAGCGCGCCCACCAGGCCGGTCACGGGGCACCGCCGGCGGGGACCGCGCGCGGCGCCGGCGCGCCGTCGGTGCTCGCGCCCAGCGTCGGCACGTCGCCGACCCACTCGGCGAGCGAGCCCGGCCGGTCGGGCGAGACCAGCGTGACCGGCACCAGCACCCCGTCGGCGAGCCGGTAGTGCCGGCCCGACCGGGCGGCGACCGCGAGGTCGTGCGTGATGGTGACCAGCGCGGCGCCGGACTCGCGGGCGATGTCGTCCAGCAGCGTCATCACCGCGGTGCCGGTGTCCACGTCCAGGGCGCCGGTCGGCTCGTCGGCCAGGATCACCCGCGGCCGGCGCACCAGCGCGCGGGCGATCGCGACCCGCTGCTGCTCACCGCCGGACAGCCGGTCCGGCATGTCCTCGAGCCGGTCGCCCAGGCCGACCCGCTCCAGCATCTCGGCCGCGAGCCGGTTCCGGGACCAGAACTGCCGGCCCCGGGCGTACAGCAGGGGTGCGGCGACGTTCTCCAGCACCGTGCGGCCGGTGAGCAGGTTGAACTGCTGGAAGACGAAGCCGAACGACTCCCCGCGCAGCCGCGCCCGCCGGCGCCCGGACAGCCGCCGGGTGGACGCGCCGTCCAGCAGGTACTCGCCGCCGGTGGGCGAGTCCAGCAGGCCGAGGATGTTCAGCAGCGTCGACTTGCCCGTGCCGGACCGGCCGACGACCGCGACGTGCTCGCCCGCGTCCACGCGCAGCGTCACGCCGGTCAGGATGTGCAGCACCCGGTCGTCGGCGAGCCGCACCGAGCGGGTGACGTCGGTCAGCTCGAGCATGGTCACCCGCCGCAGACGGTCGGGTCGGCCGTGGCCGGGTCGGTGCAGTCGACGTCGCCGGGGCGGGACACCGGCGCGTACTCCAGCACCGCGTCCCCCTCGGCCAGGCCCTCGACCACCTGCACCTGCTGGCCGTCGGTCAGCCCCAGCACGATCGGGCGCTCCTCGGTGCTGCCGTCGGCGGCGACCACCCACACGTTGCCGTTCTGCACGGACCCCTGCACGGCGGTCACCGGCACCAGCAGCGCGCCCTCGGCCGAGCCGTTGACGATCTCGATGTCGGCGCCCAGCCCCGGGAACGCCGTCACCCCGGCGGGCACGGCGCACGTCACGGTGCCCGAGGCGGGCGCGGCGGCCTCCGCGGCGGCGGGGTCCTCCGGCGTCGTGGCGGGGTCCTGCGCCGCGGCGCCGATCCGCAGGCCGGTGCAGGTGAACGGCGCCGGCCCGCCCTTCAGCGTCACGGTGCCCTCGCCCGGCGCGTCGATCAGCCGGTACTGCTGGTCCGGGGTCAGCGTCCCCTGCACCGACAGCGACCCGGGGGCCACGGACCCGACCGTGTCGCCCACGGCGACCACCTGGTCCTTCAGCACGGTCAGGTGCAGCGCGCCGGCGGTGCCCGCGCGCACGGTCTCCCAGCGCACCTTCGGCTTGTGCTCGGTGACGGTCTCGATCCCGGTCTCCGGGTCCGTGGTCACCGTCGGGTCCACCGGTGTCTCGGACCGCAGCTCCAGCACGGGGGTGTCGGGCGCGACCGCCTGGCCCTCCTCGGCCAGCACGCGGTGCACCGTCCCGGCCATGGTCGCCCGGACGGGGGCCGCCGGGTCGGCGACCACCGACGCCGACACGGTCACCGTGTTCGTGACGGTGCCCGTCGCGACGGTGACCTGCGGCTCGGCGACCTCGACGGACGGCTGCAGCGGGTCCTCGGTCTGCGCCGCCGACTCCGCGCCGCTGAACGCCATCTTCGCGAGGGCCACGGCGATGACCGCCCACAGGACGATGCGGATCGCGGGGAACACGATCCGGCGTGTGACGCCCACGGCGCCTCCTCGGGTGCACGCGCGCGGGCCGGTGCGCCGCTCGCTACGTCGCGACGAACGCTACCGCGCAGCACGCACTACCGGGGCGGGTTTCGAGGATCTCGTTCCGCGGCACCGGGCCCTCGTCCCGCCGAGGTCGTCACTCCCGGGCGAGGTCGTCCGCTGCAGGGGACGACCTCGCCGGGTGCTGACGACCTCGGCTGGCGCGGCCAGGCGCGGGCGGGCGGGCGCGGGCGGGCGCCGGCGGGCGCGGGCGGGCGCGGGGGAGGCCGGGCGTCAGGCCGCCGGGGCGCTCGCGACCGCCGTGAGGAACGCCGGGGCGTGCAGCCCCTCGGCCGCGAACGCCTCCGCGACGGCCGCCGCGACCGCGTCCACGGCGTCCGCCTGCACCAGCGCGATCGCCGAGCCGCCGAACCCGCCGCCGGTCATCCGGGCGCCGAGCGCACCGGCGGCGCGAGCCGCCTCGACGGCGACGTCGAGCTCGCGGCAGGACACCTCGTAGTCGTCGCGGAGCGAGGCGTGCGAGGCGTCCATCAGGGGACCGACCTCCTCGACGCGGTCCTGGTCGAGCAGGGCCACGAACTCCTCGACGCGGGCGATCTCGGTGACGACGTGCCGCACCCGGCGGACGAGCACCTCGACCTCGTCCCGGCCCTCGCCGACCGGGCCGGTGCCGTGCGCGAGCGCCGCCAGGGCGTCCCCGAGGCCGTCGACGTCGATCTCGCGCAGCGTGGTCAGGCCCAGGCGGGAGACCGCCTCCTCGCACGCGGCCCGGCGGGCGGCGTACTGGCCGTCGTT
>JAPSIJ010000192.1 GCA_031178805.1 Cellulomonas sp.
CTCTGCGAGCTCGGCTTCGCGCCCGGCCAGCAGCTGCGCTGCGACGCCGCCGAGGCGCTCGAGCAGCTGAACGTCGGCTTCGCCGCGGCGTTCGGCACCGACCTGGTCATCACGGACTCGTACCGGTCCTACAGCCAGCAGATCGCCTGCCGCCAGCAGAAGGGCAGCCTGTGCGCCACGCCGGGCACGTCCAACCACGGCACCGGCACGGCGATCGACCTCGGCGGGAACGCCTACTCGTTCGGCACCGACCAGCACGACTGGATGCTCGCGCACGCCGAGGAGTACGGCTGGACGCTGCCGGCCTGGGCGCGCGCCACCGGCTCGAAGCCGGAGCCCTGGCACTGGGAGTACGTGGGCTGACCACCGGGCCCGGGCCGTGCGGCGCCCGCCCGGCCGCCCTACGGTGGTGGGCGCGGTGACCGTCCGGTCACCGCGTCCGCACCCGTGAGGAGCCTCGACATGCCCACACGCACCGCACGCACCGCCTGGAACGGCACCCTCAACGAGGGCGGCGGCCAGGTGGAGCTCACCAGCTCCAAGGTCGGCACGTACGACGTGTCCTTCCCCAAGCGCGCGGCCGACGACGCGGGCGGCACCACCAGCCCCGAGGAGCTGATCGCCGCGGCGCACTCGTCCTGCTTCGCGATGCAGCTGTCCGCCCTGATCGGCGAGGCGGGCGGCACCCCGGAGTCCCTCGAGGTCACCGCCGACGTCAGCCTCGGCCCGGACCCCGCCGGCGGCTTCCGCATCACCGGCATCGCCCTGAAGGTCCGCGGCGAGGTCTCCGGTCTCGACGAGGCCGGCTTCCTGCAGGCCGCCCAGGACGCCAAGGCCACCTGCCCGGTCAGCAAGGCGCTGACCGGCACGGAGATCACCCTGGACGCCGCGCTCGACTGAGCCGGTCCCGGCGGCCTCCGGCCGCGCGCACGCCCCCGCGGCCCCGTGGCCCGGGGGCGTCGTCGTGCCCGGGGCCGCCCGGCTGCTGGACGCCGGGACGGGGCCGGGCGGCGGCGGTGGAACACTGGGCCCGTGTCGACCGCCACGTCCCTCCCCCCGGGCGGCCGCGCCGCCGGCGGCCCCCAGCCCGCCGGGCCCGACGCCGCCGAGCTCGTCCGCGCCCTGCGCTCCGCCGTCGCGGGCGGGGTGGACGACTCCACGCGCCGCCGCGCCGAGTACAGCACCGACGCCTCGAACTACCGGGTCGTCCCGTCGGTCGTGGTGTTCCCGCGCGACGTCGACGACGCCCTGGCCGCCCTGGAGGTCGCCCGCGGGCTCGGCGCCCCGGTGACCTCGCGCGGCGGCGGCACGTCGGTCGCCGGCAACGCCGTCGGCACGGGCGTCGTCCTCGACTGGTCCCGGCACGTCAACCGGGTGCTCGACGTCGACCCCGCGAGCGGCACGGCCCGGGTCGAGCCGGGCGTCGTCATGGCGACGCTGCAGCGCGCCGCGGCCCCGCACGGCCTGCGGTTCGGCCCGGACCCGTCGACCCAGGCGCGCGCGACGCTGGGCGGCATGATCGGCAACAACGCCTGCGGGCCGCGCGCGGTGGCCTACGGGCGGACCGCCGACAACGTGCTCGAGCTCGACGTCGTGGACGGGCGCGGCCGGCGGTTCACCGCGGGCCGCGGGCTGGACCCCGTGCCGGGCCTGGACGAGCTGGTGCGCGCCGAGATGGCGACGCTCCGCACCGAGCTGGGCCGGTTCGGCCGGCAGGTGTCGGGCTACTCGCTGGAGCACCTGCTGCCCGAGCGCGGCGCGGACCTCGCCAAGGCGCTGGTCGGCACCGAGGGCACCGTCGTGACGCTGCTCGGCGCGACGGTCCGCCTGGTGCCGGTGTCCGCGGCCCCGGTGCTCGTGGTGCTCGGCTACCCCGACATGGCGACCGCCGCCGACGCGGTGCCCGCGCTGCTGGCGCACCGGCCGCTCGCGATCGAGGGCATGGACGCCCGGCTGGTGGACGTCGTCCGCCGGGTCAAGGGCGCCGCGGCGGTGCCGCCGCTGCCCGAGGGCGCCGGCTGGATGATGGCCGAGGTCGGCGGCGACACCCTCGACGAGGCGCTGCAGCGCGCGCACGCCCTCGCGGCCGACGCCGGGACGCGGGCCGTGGGGATCTTCCCGCCCGGGCCGGAGGCCGCCGCGATGTGGCGGATCCGCGAGGACGGCGCCGGCCTCGGCGGGCGCACGCCCTCGGGAGAGCAGGCGTGGCCGGGCTTCGAGGACTCCGCGGTCCCGCCGGAGCGGCTCGGCGCGTACCTGCGCGAGCTCGAGGCCCTGATGGCGCAGCACGGAGTCGACGGGCTGGCGTACGGCCACTTCGGCGACGGCTGCGTCCACCTGCGGCTCGACATCCCGATGGAGCGGTCCGGCGACCCGCTGCGCGCGTTCATGACCGACGCCGCGCACCTGGTCGCGAGCCACGGCGGTTCCCTGTCCGGCGAGCACGGCGACGGCCGCGCGCGCTCCGAGCTGCTGCCGGTCATGTACTCCGAGCGCGCGCTCGGGGCCTTCGCGGCGTTCAAGGACCTGCTGGACCCGGACGACCTGCTCAACCCCGGCGTGCTGGTGCGCCCCCGCCCGCTCGACGCGGACCTGCGCCGCCCGCACGCCCGGCCGCTGCCGGCCGGCCACGGCGGCTTCGCCTACGGGCACGACGGCGGCGACTTCACCACCGCCGTGCACCGCTGCGTCGGCGTGGGCAAGTGCCGGGCCGACTCCTCGGCCGCCGGCGGCTTCATGTGCCCCTCGTACCTCGCGACCCGCGACGAGCGGGACTCCACCCGCGGCCGCGCCCGCGTCCTGCAGGAGATGGCCAACGGCACCCTGGTGTCCCGCGGCTGGTCCGCGCCCGAGGTGCACGACGTCCTCGACCTGTGCCTGTCCTGCAAGGCGTGCTCCTCGGACTGCCCCGCGGGCGTCGACATGGCCCAGTACAAGGCCGAGGTGCTGCACCGCACCTACCGGCGGCGGCTGCGGCCGGTGAACCACTACGTGCTCGGCTGGCTGCCCCGCTGGACCCGGCTCGTCACCGGCGTGCCCGGCCTCGCGCGGCTGAGCAACGCCGTGCTGGGCGTGCGGCCGGTCGCGAAGGCCGTGCTGCGGCTCGGCGGCATGGACCCGCGCCGGTCGATGGTCGACTTCGCCCCGACGCCGTTCCGGTCCCGCGTCCGCCGCGGGGAGGTCGACGTGCGGCGGGGGAGCGCGCCGCAGGCCGCCGGCGGCACGTCGCTGTCCGTCACCGGCACCTCCGGCCGACCCCCGGTCCTGCTGTGGACCGACTCGTTCAGCGACAGCCTCGCCCCGTCCATCCCGGCGGCCGCGGTGCAGGTGCTGCGCGCGGCCGGCTACGAGGTGCTCGTCCCCGAGCACGACGCCTGCTGCGGGCTCACCTGGATCTCCACCGGCCAGCTCGACGGCGCGCGCAAGCGGCTCACGCACCTGCTGGAGGTCCTGGGCCCGTACGCGGTGAACGGCGTGCCCATCGTCGGTCTGGAGCCGTCCTGCACCGCGGTGCTCCGCTCGGACCTGCTGGACCTGCTGCCCGACGACCCCCGCGCCGTCGCCGTGGCCCGCGCCACCCGCACGCTCGCCGAGCTGCTCACCGCCCCGGCGCCGGTCGGCCCCGGCGACCGCTGGCAGCTGCCGGACCTGTCCGACGTCACCGCCGTCGTGCAGCCGCACTGCCACCACCACGCCGTGATGACCTACACCGCCGACCGCACCCTGCTCGCGGAGGCCGGGGCGTCGTTCTCGACGCTCGCGGGCTGCTGCGGGCTGGCGGGGAACTTCGGCATGGAGGCCGGCCACTACGACGTGTCGGTGCAGGTCGCGGAGCACGCGCTGCTGCCCGCGCTGCGGGACGCCGCCCCCGGGGACGTGCTGCTCGCCGACGGCTACTCGTGCCGCACGCAGGCCGACCAGCTCGCCGGCGTGCAGGGCGTGCACCTCGCGGAGCTGCTGGCGGCGCACCTGCCCCGCTGACCCGCGCCGGGCCGTCGCCGCGGGTGCGCCGGCCCGGATTTGGGCCCGGGGTGGTCCGTGCCGTACTCTGGTCGCTGCCCAAGACCGTTGGTCGTCGGCCCCCGTGCTCTCCCCGCCTCCGCGGGTCGCGCCCGGAGGCCGCCCGAAGTCCCGCTCCGGCGGAGGCCCGCGCAGGCGAGGATCAGATGCCGTGCACCGTCAGGTGCGCGCGATGTGAGCCCCGGCCTGCGCCGGGGCTCTTTCCGTGTCCGGGGTCGAGGAGGACGCCCGGCGGCACCACACGGAAGGATTGCCATGGCGAGGCCGGACAAGGCAGCCGCTGTCGCAGAGCTCACGGACCAGTTCCGCGAGTCGAACGCGGCCGTGCTGACCGAGTACCGCGGGCTCACCGTCGCGCAGCTCAAGACGCTGCGTCGGTCGCTCAGCGGCAACGCGAACTACGCCGTGGTGAAGAACACGCTGACCGCCATCGCGGCCAAGGAAGCCGGCATCGAGGGGATCTCCGACGAGCTCAAGGGCCCGTCCGCGATCGCCTTCGTCACCGGCGACCCGGTCGAGGCGGCCAAGGGTCTGCGTGACTTCGCCAAGGCGAACCCCGCACTGGTCATCAAGGGTGGTGTCCTCGACGGGCGCGCCCTGACCGCTGCGGAGGTCACCAAGCTCGCGGACCTCGAGTCCCGCGAGGTCCTGCTGGCCAAGGCGGCCGGTGCGATGAAGGCCAAGCTGTTCCAGACGGCTTACCTCTTCACCGCCCCTGCGTCGAAGGCCGTGCGCACCGTCGAGGCGCTCCGCGCCCAGCAGGAGACTGCCGACACCACCGCCGCCTGAGCCGCCCGGGCTCAGCCGCTCCCCACACTGCCCCCGCCGGTCGCCGTGACCGGAGGGGATCGAACGGAAGGAACCGCCATCATGGCGAAGCTCACCACCGACGAGCTCATCGACGCGTTCAAGGAGCTCACCCTCATCGAGCTCTCCGAGTTCGTGAAGGCGTTCGAGGAGACCTTCGAGGTCACCGCCGCGGCCCCGGCCGCCGTCGCCGTCGCCCCCGCTGCCGGCGGTGCCGGTGCGGACGCCCCGGCCGAGGAGGAGAAGGACGAGTTCGACGTCATCCTCGAGGCCGCCGGCGACAAGAAGATCCAGGTCATCAAGGAGGTGCGCGGCCTCACCTCGCTCGGTCTGAAGGAGGCCAAGGACCTCGTGGACGGCGCCCCGAAGCCGGTCCTGGAGAACGTCAACAAGGAGACCGCGGACAAGGCCAAGGCCGCCCTCGAGGGCGCCGGCGCCACCGTCAC
>JAPSIJ010000193.1 GCA_031178805.1 Cellulomonas sp.
GAGCAGGTGCGCACCGGGAACACCCGCAGCAGCAGGTCGACGGTCTCCCGGATCGCCCAGGCGTGCGCGTACGGCCCGAAGTACCGCGTGCCGGGGCGCTTCGCCCCGCGCATCACCTGCACCCGCGGGTACTGGTCGGCGAGGGTCACCGCGAGGTACGGGTACGACTTGTCGTCCCGGTACTTCACGTTGAACCGCGGGTCGTACTCCTTGATCCAGGAGTACTCCAGGGCCAGCGCCTCGACCTCGGTCCCGACGACGGTCCACTGGACGGAGGCCGCCGTGGTGACCATCGTCTGGGTGCGCGGGTGCAGGTGCGCGACGTCCTGGAAGTACGAGTTCAGGCGCTGGCGCAGGCTCTTCGCCTTGCCCACGTAGATGACCCGGCCGTGCTCGTCACGGAACCGGTACACGCCCGGCTGGTCCGGGATCTCGCCCGGCGCCGGGCGGTAGGTCGCGGGGTCAGCCATGGGAGCCACCGTAGTTCGGCCCGCCGACGTCGACCCGCCGGTACCGTGGGGCGATGGGACTCCTGCACGAGTACGCCGCCGACGTCGTCTGGACCGGCGCGGGGGCGACCGGCACCACCGGGTACGCCGCGTACGGGCGCGAGCACGAGATCCGCGTGACCGGCAAGCCGGTCATCCTCGGGTCCGCGGACCCCGCGTTCCGGGGCGACCCGACGCGGCACAACCCCGAGGAGCTGCTCGTCGCGTCGCTGGCCGAGTGCCACATGCTCTGGTTCCTCCACTTCGCCGCCACGTCGGGCGTGACGGTCGTCGGGTACGCCGACCGGGCCACCGGGACCATGCGGGTCGAGGCGGCGGGGCACGGCCAGTTCACCGAGGTGGTGCTGCGCCCCCAGGTGACCGTGCGGCCGGGCGGCGCGGGCGCCGGCACCGCCGCGGGGCTGGACGCGCAGCTGGCCGACCTGCACCACCGGGCGCACGAGCACTGCTTCATCGCCCGGTCGGTGACGTTCGCCGTCCGGACGGAGCCGGCGCCCGCGGTCGTGGAGACCCCGGGCGCCGCCGTCACGGGCTGACCGTCACGCGCTGACGCGCTCCGGGGTCGCGCCCTCGGCGTCCAGCACCTCGGCGAGGAACCGCCCGGTGTGGCTCGCCGCGACGCCCGCCACGTGCTCCGGGGTGCCCTGCGCGACGACCGTGCCGCCGCCCGAGCCGCCCTCGGGGCCCATGTCGATGACCCAGTCGGCGTTCTTGATGACGTCCAGGTTGTGCTCGATCACGATCACGCTGTTGCCCTTGTCGACCAGGCCCTGCAGCACGCCGAGCAGCTTGCGGATGTCCTCGAAGTGCAGGCCGGTGGTCGGCTCGTCGAGGACGTACACCGTGCGGCCGGTCGAGCGGCGCTGCAGCTCGGTCGCGAGCTTCACGCGCTGCGCCTCGCCGCCGGACAGCGTGGGCGCGGGCTGCCCGAGCCGGACGTAGCCGAGGCCGACGTCCACCAGCGTGGTCAGGTGCCGGGCGATCGCGGGCACCGCGGCGAAGAACTCCGCGGCCTCCTCGATCGGCATGTCCAGCACGTCCGCGACCGTCTTGCCCTTGAAGTGCACCTCGAGCGTCTCGCGGTTGTACCGCGCGCCGTGGCAGACCTCGCAGGGGACGTAGACGTCCGGCAGGAAGTTCATCTCGATCTTCAGCGTGCCGTCGCCGGAGCACGCCTCGCAGCGGCCGCCCTTGACGTTGAACGAGAACCGGCCGGCCGTGTAGCCGCGGACCTTCGCCTCGGTGGTCTCGGCGAACAGCTTGCGGATCCGGTCCCACACGCCGGTGTACGTCGCCGGGTTCGACCGCGGGGTGCGGCCGATCGGGCCCTGGTCGACGTGCACGACCTTGTCGAGCTGGTCCAGCCCGCTGACCCGCTTGTGCCGGCCGGCCACGCGGCGGGCGCCGTTCAGCTCGTTGGCCATCACGGTGTAGAGGATCGAGTTCACCAGCGTCGACTTGCCGGAGCCGGACACGCCGGTCACCGCCGTGAACGTCCCCAGGGGGAAGGACACGTCGACGTTCTTCAGGTTGTGCTCGCGGGCGCCGTGCACGGTGACCTGGCGCTTCTTGTCGACCGTGCGGCGGGTGGCCGGCATCGGGATCTGCCGGCGACCCGAGAGGTAGGCGCCGGTCACCGACTCGCGGGAGGCGAGCAGGCCCTCCAGGTCGCCGGAGTGCACGACGCGGCCGCCGTGCTCCCCCGCGCCCGGGCCGACGTCGACGATCCAGTCCGCGGTGCGGATGGTGTCCTCGTCGTGCTCGACGACGATCAGCGTGTTGCCGAGGTCGCGCAGCCGGGTGAGCGTGTCGATCAGGCGGCGGTTGTCCCGCTGGTGCAGGCCGATGCTCGGCTCGTCCAGGACGTACAGCACGCCGACGAGGCCGGAGCCGATCTGGGTGGCCAGGCGGATGCGCTGCGCCTCGCCGCCGGACAGCGTGCCGGCCGCGCGCATCAGCGACAGGTAGTCCAGGCCGACGTCCAGCAGGAAGCCGAGCCGGGCCTGGATCTCCTTGAGCACCTGCTCCGCGATCTGCTTCTCGCGGACGCCGAGCTCCAGCGTGTCGAGGAAGTCGCGCGCCTCGCGGATCGGCAGGGCGCAGACCTCGGCGATCGACTTGCCGCCGACGAGGACCGCCAGCACCTCGGGCTTGAGGCGCGTGCCCTCGCACACGGGGCACGGCACCTCGCGCATGTAGGCCTCGTACTTCTCCTTGCTCCACTCCGACTCGGTCTCGGCGTGGCGGCGCTCGAGGAACGTCACGACGCCCTCGAAGCCCGTGGAGTACTGCCGCTCGCGGCCCCAGCGGTTCTTGTACTTGACGTGCACCTTGTGGTTCTCGCCGTACAGCACGGCCTTGCGGGCGCGCTCGGGCAGCGCGCGCCACGGCTTGTCCATCGAGAAGCCGAGGTCCTCCGCCAGCGCGGTGAGCACCCGCTCGAAGTACTCCGAGGAGATCTGCGCCCACGGCGCCACGGCGCCCTCGCGCAGCGACAGGTCCTCGTCCGGCACGACCAGCTCGGGGTCGACCTCCAGGCGCGAGCCGAGGCCGGTGCACTCCGGGCACGCGCCGTAGGGCGCGTTGAAGGAGAACGTCCGGGGCTCGATCTCCTCCAGCGTCAGCTGGTGGTCGTTCGGGCACGCGCGGTGCTCGGAGAACCGGCGCTCGCGCTCCGGGTCCTCGGGGTCGAGATCCACCATGTCGACGACCAGCAGGCCGCCGGCCAGGCCGAGCGCCGTCTCCACCGAGTCGGTGAGCCGGCGCTGCACGCCCTCGCGGGCCACCAGGCGGTCGACCACGACCTCGATGTCGTGCTTGAGCTTCTTCTCCAGCGCCGGCGGCTCGGCGAGCTGCACGACCTCCCCGTCGACCCGGGCGCGGGCGAAGCCCTTCGCCTGCAGCTCGGAGAACAGGTCGGCGTACTCGCCCTTGCGGCCGCGGATCACCGGCGCGAGCACCTGGTAGCGCGTGCCCTCGGGCAGCTCCAGCAGCCGGTCGACGATCTGCTGCGGCGTCTGCGCGGTGACGCGCTCGCCGCACACCGGGCAGTGCTGGGTGCCGGCGCGCGCGAACAGCAGGCGCAGGTAGTCGTAGACCTCGGTGATCGTCCCCACCGTCGACCGCGGGTTCCGGTTGGTCGACTTCTGGTCGATCGACACCGCGGGCGACAGGCCCTCGATGAAGTCGACGTCGGGCTTGTCCATCTGGCCGAGGAACTGGCGCGCGTAGGCGGACAGCGACTCGACGTACCGGCGCTGCCCCTCCGCGAAGATGGTGTCGAACGCCAGCGACGACTTGCCGGACCCCGACAGCCCCGTGAAGACGATGAGCCTGTCCCGCGGGAGGTCGAGGTCGACGTTGCGCAGGTTGTGCTCGCGGGCCCCCTGGACCACCAGTCGATCGTTCACGCGCGCCATGCTACGGCCGGGCACCGACAGACGCACATGTGTTCGAACGGTGTACGGGACGCGGCGGGCGACGTCGCCGCTGGTCCGGCGCATGATGGTGCCGTGCCGACGACCCCCGCCGTGACGGAGCCCACCCCCGCCGACGGGGCCCGGCAGTGACCGGGGCGCTGGAGCTCGACGCCCTCGTCCTGCGCACGCTGCGCGTCGGGCCGATGGACAACGACGCCTACCTGCTCACCTGCCGGGCCACGGGGGCGCAGCTCCTGGTCGACGCCGCCGCCGAGCCCGACCGGCTGCTCGACGCCGTCCGCGCCGGCTCCCCCGGCGGCACCCCGCGCCTCGACCTGGTCGTCACCACCCACCGGCACGCGGACCACCTCGGCGCGCTGGCCGCCGTGCTGGCGGCCACCGGCGCGCGGCACGCCGCGGGCGCCGACGACGCGGACGCCGTGGCGGCGGCCGCGGGCACCTCCCGGCCCGAGCCGCTGCGGCACGGCGACGTGCTGGCCGTCGGCGCGCTGCGTCTCGACGTGCTCGCCCTGCGCGGGCACACGCCCGGCGCCGTCGCGCTCGCGCTGACCGAGCCGGACGACGCCCGCGCGCCGGGCGCCGTCCCGGGGCGCGTGCACCTGCTCACCGGCGACTCGCTGTTCCCGGGCGGGCCCGGGCGCACCACCTCCCCGGCGGCGTTCGACGCGCTGATGACCGACCTCGAGCAGCGGGTGTTCGCCCGCTACCGGGACGACACCCGGGTGCTGCCCGGGCACGGGCTGCCGACCACCCTCGGCGCCGAGCGGCCGCACCTGGGCGAGTGGCGCGCGCGGGGCTGGTGACGCCGGCCGGGTGACCTCGGGACCGCGAGCCGAGCCGGTGTGTCCCGGTTCGGGAGGGTTCTGCCATAGTGACGCCGAGCAACCCCCAGACCTCGAAGGGACGTCATGTCGAACGACGGCAGCACCACGCCGGAGCCGGGCAGCACCGCCGGGCCCAACCCCGACCGGCCGGACGCGGAGCAGCACGCCGCCGAGCAGGACACCCCCACCCAGGCCTACCCGGCGCAGGGCGCGGACCGGCAGCCGGAGGCCCCGACCGAGGCGTTCCCCGCCACCGGGACCGACGCCCCGACGCAGGCGTTCCCCGCGCCCGGCCAGCCGTGGGCGCCGCAGCCGGCCCCGGGCGGCTCCGCGCCGGGCCAGCCGTGGTCCCCGCAGCAGTCCGCGCCGCAGCAGCCCGCCCAGCCGTGGGCCCCGCAGCCCCCGGCCGGCGCGCCGGCCACGTCCGCGTGGCCGACCCCCGGCACGG
>JAPSIJ010000194.1 GCA_031178805.1 Cellulomonas sp.
ATCGTCTGCAGTCTCGGCGCGCCCGCCGGGGCGCGTCAGGCGCGGCGGACCGCCACGCGGGCGGCGAGGGCCGCGGTGCCGTGCGCGGTCGCGTGCGGGGCGCCGAGCGCCCCGGTCGTCACCGCCTGCGCGCCCGCGGCAGCGGCGTGCGCGAGCGCCGCGGGGGTGCCGAGCCCGGCGAGCGTCGCCGCCAGCAGCCCCGCGAGGAACGCGTCCCCGGCACCGTTCGTGTCGACCACCTCGCCCGCCGGCGCGGCGCCGACCTCCCAGAACCCGCCGGCGTCGAGCGCCAGCGCCCCGGCGGCGCCGCGGGTGCACACCGCCAGGCGGGCCCCCGCGGCGACGCGCGCCCGCAGGTACGCCGCGGGGTCGGCGAGCCGGGCGTCCGAGACCAGCAGCACGTCCGCGGCGTCCGCGAACGCGCGCGGGTACGCGGCCGTCCCGTCGTCGTCGTGCACGTCGCACCACACCGGCACCCCGGCGGTCCGGGCGGCGGCGAGCACGGGCCGGGCGTGCTCCGCGAGGTCCACGACGGCGGCCCGCGCCCCGGCGAGCCCGGCGGCCGGGTCGGCGGGGGCGTCCGGCTCCGGCAGCGTGAGGTAGAGCGACACCCGCCCGCCGTCGGCGGCCATCAGGTTCACGTGCCGCTCCGTGCGCCCGCCGGCGGCGGCGCGGGCGTCGAGCGCGACCCGCGGGTGGTCGAGCGCGGCGCGCACCCGCGCGCCGTCCTCGTCGGCGCCGAGCACCGTGCGCAGCCGCACGTCCACGCCGAGCGCCGCCAGCGTGACGGCCTTGCCGGCGGAGGTCCCGCCGAGCCCGTCGTGGTGCCCGGACGCGAACAGCGTCTGCGACCGGGGCTCCGGCAGGGCGTCGAGCTGCACCAGCGTGTTCCACGCGGCGGGCCCCACCACCAGGACGGGGCCGGCCGCGTGCGCGTGACCGGCCCCGTACGGCGTGCTCATCGCGTCAGCGCACCCGGAGCCAGACGGTGGTGTCGCCGGGCAGCTCGGCCCCGGCGGGCGCGTCGCCCGGCAGGCCGGACGCCAGCAGCACCTCGGCGCCCTCGGGCAGCGCGACCGGCGTGCTGCCGAGGTTCGCCACCACCAGCACGTCGCCGTTGCGCACGGCGATCACCTCGGCGGCGTCGGCGTACGCCGGCTCCCACGCGGCCCCGCCGGTGCCGAGCCGCTCGGCGCGGCGCAGCCGCAGCGCGGCCCGGTACAGCTCGAGCGTCGAGCCGGGCACGCCGTCCTGCGCGTCCGCGGCGTAGGCGGCCCACGACGCCGGCTGCGGCAGCCAGGTGTCGCCGGTGGGGGAGTAGCCGAAGCCCGGGGCGTCCGCCTGCCACGGCAGCGGCACGCGGCAGCCGTCGCGGCCGCGCTCGGCGCCGTTCGTCCGGAAGAACGCCGGGTCCTCGCGGACCTCGGCCGGCAGGGCGGTGTGCTCGGGCAGGCCGAGCTCCTCGCCCTGGTAGAGGTACGCCGAGCCGGGCAGGCCGAGCAGCAGCAGCGTGGCGGCGCGGGCGCGGCGCAGGCCGAGCTCCTCGTCGGGCTGCTCGTCCTCGGCGGCGATGCCGTTCGGCCGCGACGACGGGTCGGCCAGGCCGAGGCGGGAGGCGTGCCGGACGACGTCGTGGTTCGACAGCACCCAGGTGGTCGGCGCGCCGACGGAGTCGTTCACCTCGTAGGAGGCCGCGATCACCGCGCGCAGCGCCGGGGCGTCCCAGCCGGTGGCGAGGAAGGCGAAGTTGAACGCCTGGTGCATCTCGTCCGGGCGCACGTACCGCGCCAGCCGGGACAGCGGCTCGACCCAGGCCTCGGCGACCAGCATCCGGTCGCCGTCGTACTCGTCGAGCACGGTGCGCCAGGCGCGGTAGATCTCGTGCACGCCGTCCTGGTCGAACATCGGGCCCTGGTTGCCGACGCCGGTGGGTTCGCCGTCGGCGGCGCCCTCGCCCTCGGCGCCCTCGATCATCGAGACGTGGCCGTCCCAGTCGGGCAGGCCCTCGGCCTTGACCATGCCGTGCGCGACGTCGACGCGGAAGCCGTCGACCCCGCGGTCCAGCCAGAACCGGAGCACGTCCTCGAACTCGGCCCGGACCTCGGGGTTCGTCCAGTCGAGGTCGGGCTGCTTGGAGTCGAACAGGTGCAGGTACCACTGGCCGTCGTCGACGCCGTGCTGCTCGGGGGTCAGCCGGGTCCAGGCGTTCCCGCCGAAGATGGACTGCCAGTTGTTCGGCGGCTCGGAGCCGTCGGGGCCGCGGCCGTCGCGGAACAGGTACCGCGCGCGCTCCGGCGAGCCGGGGGGCGTGCGCAGCGCCTCCTGGAACCAGGCGTGCTCGTCCGAGGTGTGGTTCGGCACGAGGTCGACGACGACCTTGAGGCCGAGCCCGTGCGCCCGGGTGAGCATGGCGTCGAAGTCCTCGAGCGTGCCGAACAGCGGGTCGACCTGGCGGTAGTCGGCCACGTCGTAGCCGGCGTCGGCCTGCGGGGACCTGTAGAACGGCGACAGCCAGACGGCGTCCACGCCGAGCGCGGCGAGGTGGTCCAGGCGGGCGGTGATGCCGGGCAGGTCGCCGATGCCGTCGCCGTCGCCGTCGGCGAAGGAGCGCGGGTAGACCTGGTAGATCACCGCGTCGCGCCACCAGGGGCCGTCGGCCGGGCCCGGCTCGTGCACCACGGCCGGGGCGGCGAGGGCGGCGGTCTGGTTGTCGAGCAGGGTCACGCTGGTCCTCCGGGAGATGCGGGTGCTGAGCTGGTCGACCCGCGCACGATGAGCTCCGGGTGGAACAGCAGCTCGGTGCGGGAGGTCGGGGTGCCGTTGATCTCCGCCATGAGGGCGGAGACGGCGGCCTGGCCCATCGCCTGGACGGGCTGGCGCACCGTCGTGAGCGGGGGGTCGGTGAAGCCGATCAGGGGCGAGTCGTCGAAGCCGACGACCGACAGGTCCTCGGGCACGTGCAGCCCGCGGGACCGGGCGGCGCGGATGGCGCCGAGGGCCATCAGGTCGGAGCCGCAGATGATCGCGGTGTGCCCGCTGTCGATCAGCTCGTGGGCGGCGGTGGCGCCGCCCTCGACCGTGAACAGCGTGGTGTTGACGTGCGGCGCGGCGTCCTCCACGCCGAGCTGCGCCCGCAGCTGGGCGGCGAACGCGGCGCGCTTGCGGGCGGCGGGCACGAACCGCTCCGGGCCGATGGCCAGGCCGATCGACCGGTGCCCGAGGGCGACCAGGTGCCGGACGGCGAGCTCGATCGCGACCGCGTCGTCCGTGGCGATGCTCGGCGCGTCCACGCCCTCGGCCTTGCCGTTGACCAGCACGATGGGCAGCCCGCGGCCGCGCAGCGCCTCGTAGCGGCCGGTGGACGCCTGGGTGTCGGCGTGCAGGCCGGAGACGAACAGGATCCCCGCGACGTCGTGGTCCAGCAGGATCTCGACGTACTGGTCCTCGGTGGTGCCCCCGGGCTGCTGCGCGCACAGCAGCGGCGTGTAGCCGCGCTGCGTGAGCATCGACTCGATCACCTGGGCCATGGCGGGGAACACCGGGTTCGACAGCTCGGGGACCACGAGCCCGACGAGGCCGGCGGAGCGGGTCCGCAGCTTCTCGGGGCGCTCGTAGCCGAGCACGTCGAGCGCGGCGAGCACCGCCTGCCGGGCCTGGGAGGACACGCCGGACTTGCCGTTGAGCACCCGCGACACGGTCGCGGTGCTGACGCCGGCCTGCTCGGCCAGGTCCTGGAGACGAGTACGCACGGTGGGGAGCGTAGAGCGCACCGGTGCCTCCTCGTCGTCGTTGTCCGGGGGCTTCTTCAGCCGCGTCGTCGGAGCACTGTAACCGACGCCTGAAAGTTACCGAAACGGCTTGCAAGGGCGTCGTCCGTCGGGCTACCGTCCGGGTCACCGAGCCAGCGCCGGCGGTGCCGCCGCGACGCTCGCACCGCCCCTTCACCAACGCTGGGAGACACCCTGATGCGACGGAGCATCCCCGCCCTCGCCGCGACGATGGGCCTCGCGCTCGTCCTCACGGCCTGCTCGAGCTCGGGCTCGGGCGACGACACCACCGACGACGCGTCGACCGCCGCTGCCGGCGACGGCGGCTCGCTCACGATCTGGGTCGACGAGACCCGGATGGACGCCGTGCAGTCCGCGGCCACCGCCTTCGAGGACGAGACCGGCGCCGCCGTCGAGCTCGTCGAGAAGAACTTCGAGGACATCCGCACGGACTTCCTCGCGCAGGTGCCGACCGGCGAGGGCCCCGACATCACCGTCGGCGCCCACGACTGGCTGGGCGAGCTGACCACCAACGGCGTGGTCGCCCCCATCGAGCTCGGCGACCTCGCCGACGACTTCGAGGAGGTCTCGCTCGAGGCCTTCACCCAGGACGGCCAGGTCTACGGCCTGCCCTACGCGGTCGAGAACATCGCGCTGATCCGCAACACCGCGCTCGCCCCCGAGGCCCCGGCCACCTGGGACGAGGCCGTGGCCGCCGGCCAGGCCGCCGGCGCGCAGTACCCGGTGCTGATCCAGACGAGCGAGGAGGGTGACCCCTACACCTTCTACCCGCTGCAGACGTCGTTCGGCTCGACCGTGTTCGCGCAGAACGAGGACGGCTCCTACAGCTCCGAGCTCGCGCTCGGCGGTGCCGAGGGCGAGGCCTTCGCGGCCTGGCTGCAGGCGCAGGGCGCGGCGGGCACGCTCGACACCGCGATGACCTACGACATCGCGCTCGACGCGTTCGCCAAGGGCCAGTCGCCGTTCATCATCGGCGGCCCCTGGATGCTGGAGAGCTTCGGCGACCTGGAGCTCGCGGTCGACCCGATCCCGAGCGCCGGCGGCCAGCCCGCCCAGCCGTTCGTCGGCGTGGCCGGCTTCTACGTCAGCGCGCAGAGCGACAACGCCCTGCTCGCCAACGACTTCCTGGTGAACTACATGTCCACCGAGGAGGCGCAGCTCGCGCTGTACGAGGCCGGCAACCGGCCCCCGGCCCTGATCGCCGCCGCGGACGCCGCGTCCGCCGACCCGGTCACCGCGGGCTTCCGCGAGGTCGCGACCGACGCGCTGCCCATGCCGTCCATCCCCGAGATGGCGTCCGTGTGGGAGTTCTGGGGCGTGACCGAGGCGAGCATCATCAACGGCTCCCAGGACCCGACCGCCGCCTGGCAGAAGATGGTCGCCGACATCGAGGGCGC
>JAPSIJ010000195.1 GCA_031178805.1 Cellulomonas sp.
GCGGTGGACCGGGTGGCCCGGCGGCGACGCGGCGCGGCGGGCGTCTCGGCGGCGGGCGCGGCCGGGGCCTCGGCGGCAGCCGTCTCCGCCGCGGGCGTCTCGGTGGCAGCCGTCTCCGCCGCGGGCGCCTCGGTGGCAGCCGTCTCGGCGGCCTTGGTCTTGCGGGGCGCGCGGCGGCGCACCGGGGCGGCGGGCGCCTCGGCGGCGGGCGCGTCGGCCTGCTGCGCGGCGGCGCCGGCGTCCTGGGCGGCGTCGCCGCCGGGCTCCCCCGCGGCCTTGGTGGCGCGGGTGCGGCTGCGGGTGGCGCGGCGGGGGCGGGCCGGCGCCTCGGCGGCCGGCTCACCGCCCGTCGGGGTGCCGGGGGTGGTCGGGGTGTCCGAGGTGCTGTCGAGCGTCACGCGGGTGCTCCTGCAAGCCCGGGTCCGCCGGCCACACGCGCGGCGCCCTCGGGCGGTCGGTCGTCGCTCACGCGGTGCGCGGCGACGGAAGTCGTCGGTGTCGGTCGCTGCACGCGAGGCGTCCGGCGCCATCGCCTGCCTGGCTGCGCGTCCCTGTGGGGCTGGCGCGGCCGGCGGCGCCTGGCGGGCGCGGTGCGTCGGTGCGGCGAGCACGGTGGCCGCCCGGGGTGTGTGGATCCCGGGAGACCGGAGCCAGTATCGCACAGGGGTCCGGGCGACGTGCGCCAGGTCACGCTCGTGAACCCGGTCACAATGAGACGACACCCCGTCAGATCGGGGGACCTTTGTCCTACGCTTGTGAATCGGGGCGCAATACCGTCTGACGACGGCCCCGACCCGGGCCGTTCGGCCCCCCACCTCGCCTCGCACCTGGACGGACCCGCACGTGGAAGCCCTCGACCTGGCCCGCTGGCAGTTCGGTGTCACCACCGTCTACCACTTCATCTTCGTCCCGCTGACGATCGGCCTCTCCCCCCTCGTGGCCCTGATGCAGACCATCTGGGTCCGCACCGGCAACGAGACGTGGCTGCGCCTGACCAAGTTCTTCGGGAAGCTGCTGCTGATCAACTTCGCCATCGGCGTGGCGACCGGCATCGTGCAGGAGTTCCAGTTCGGCATGAACTGGTCCGAGTACTCGCGGTTCGTGGGCGACGTCTTCGGCGCCCCGCTGGCCATGGAGGCCCTGGCGGCCTTCTTCGTGGAGTCGACCTTCCTCGGCCTGTGGATTTTCGGCTGGGACAAGCTGCCCAAGAAGATCCACCTCGCGTGCATCTGGGCCGTCGCGATCGCGACCAACCTGTCCGCCTACTTCATCCTCGCGGCGAACTCCTGGATGCAGCACCCCGTCGGTGCGGAGTTCAACACGGAGACCGGCCGCGCGGAGATGACGGACGTCGTCGCCGTGCTCACCAACAACACGCTCCTCGCGGCGTTCCCGCACACCATCACGGCGGCCTTCCTCACGGCGGGCACGTTCGTCGCGGGCATCGCGGCCTGGTGGATGGTCCGGCTGGTCCGCCAGGGCCAGGCCGAGAAGGCCCGCACCGTCTACCGCCCCGCGGTCATGCTCGGCGTGTTCACCATGCTGGTCTCCGGCGTCGGCCTCGGCATCACCGGCCACGCGCAGGGCCAGCTGATGTTCGAGCAGCAGCCCACCAAGATGGCCGCCGCCGAGGCGCTCTGCGAGACCGAGGACGGCGCCGCCTTCTCGATCCTGGCCATCGGCGACCTGTCGAACGACTGCGACGGCGTCGCGCACCTCATCAGCATCCCGGGCCTGACGTCGTTCCTCGCGAACAACGACTTCACGTCCCGCATCGAGGGCGTGAACGACCTGCAGGAGCGGTACGAGGAGCAGTACGGCGAGGGCGTCAACTACATCCCCGACCTGACCGTCACCTACTGGGCGTTCCGCCTGATGATCGGCCTCGCGGGCGGGTCCGTGGTGCTCGCGCTGGCGGCGCTGTGGTTCACCCGCCGCGGCCGGGTGTCGGACAGCACGTGGCTGGCCCGGATCGGCATCTGGGCGATCCCGACGCCGTTCCTCGCCTCGGCCTTCGGCTGGATCTTCACCGAGATGGGCCGGCAGCCGTGGGTGGTCTACCCCAACCCCACCGGCGTGGACGGCGTCTGGCTGCTCACCGAGCGCGGCGTGTCCACGGTGGTCAGCCCGGGGACGGTGGTCGTCTCGATGGTCGCCTTCACCCTCGTCTACGGCGTCCTGGCCGTGTTCTGGTTCCGGCTGATGAAGCGGTACGCCGTCGAGGGCGTCGCGGACTCGGAGAAGGACTACAGCCCGGACAACCCCGACAACCGGCCCGACCCGGACGACCCGAGCGCCGCCGAGCGCCCGCTGTCGTTCGCCTACTGAGAGGAGGCGCGCCATGGACCTCCCCGTCATCTGGTTCCTGCTCATCGCGGTCCTGTGGACCGGCTACCTCGTGCTCGAGGGCTTCGACTTCGGCGTCGGCATGCTGCTGCCGTTCCTGGGCCGCAAGGACAAGGACCGCCGGGTCATGATCAACACCATCGGCCCCGTCTGGGACGGCAACGAGGTGTGGCTGATCACCGCCGGCGGCGCCACGTTCGCCGCGTTCCCGGAGTGGTACGCCACGCTGTTCTCCGGCTTCTACCTGCCGCTGCTGCTGATCCTCGTCGGCCTGATCCTGCGCATCGTGTCCTTCGAGTGGCGCGGCAAGATCAACACGGACCGCTGGCGGAGGTGGGCCGACCGCGGCATCATGACCGGCTCCTACCTGCCGGCCCTGCTCTGGGGCGTGGCGTTCGCCAACCTGGTGCGCGGCGTCGAGCTGGACGCCGACCACCAGTACGTCGGCGGCTTCCTCGCCCTGCTGAACCCGTTCGCCCTGCTGGGCGGTGTGGTGACCACCCTGCTGTTCCTCACCCACGGCGCGGTGTTCCTGGCGCTGAAGACCTCCGGCGAGATGCGCGACCGGTCCGGGGCGGTCGCCGCGCGGCTCGCCCCCGTGACGCTGGTCGTCGCCGGCCTGTGGGCCGTGTGGGCCCAGCTGGCGTACTCCGTCACCTGGACCTGGGCCGCCGTCGTGCTCGCCGCCGGCGCGCTGTTCGCCGTCGTCGTCACCACCCGGGCCCGCCGCGAGGGCTGGGCGTTCGTGTGGTCCGCGGTCGCGATCGTCGCCGCCGTCGTGCTGATCTTCGGCTCGATGTACCCCGACGTGATGCCGGCGACCGACCCGGCCAACTCCCTCGACATCCGCAACGCGTCGTCGACGGACTACACGCTGACGATCATGACGTGGGTGGCCGTGGTCCTGACCCCGGTCGTCCTGCTCTACCAGGGCTGGACGTACTGGGTGTTCCGCAAGCGCATCTCCGCCGAGCACATCCCGGAGCACACCGGCCTGACCTTCGCCGCCGTCACGGCGAAGACGGGCGCGTCCACCGGGCACGGCGGGACGTCGCCCGACGGGTCCACCCGGGCCTGAGGGACCGACCAGCCGCGTGAAGCCCCTCGACCCCCGCCTGCTCCGGTACGCCCGCGCCGCCCGCGGCTACCTGGCCCTGACGGTCTCCCTCGGGATCGTCACGGCCGGGCTGGTCGTCGCGCAGGCGCTGCTGCTGGCCCGCGTGCTCGCGTCCGCCGCCCACGACGGCGCCGGCCTGGCCGACCTGCTCCCGCAGATCGGCTGGCTGGCGGCCGTCGTGGCGGCGCGCGCGCTCGCGACCGGCGTGCAGGAGCGGTTCGCCCACCGCGCGGCGACCCGGGCGGTCGCGGAGCTGCGCGAGCAGGTCGTCGCGCGCGCCGCCGCCCTGGGCCCGCGCTGGCTGGCGGAGGGCGAGGGCGCCCGGGTGGTCACGCTCGCCACCCGGGGCCTGGAGGCCCTCGAGCCGTACTTCGTGCGCTACCTGCCGCAGCTCGTGCTGTCGGCGACCGTCACGCCCGCCGTGCTGGTCGTGCTGCTCGGCCTCGACTGGATCTCGGCGGCCATCGCGGCGGGCACGCTGCCGCTGGTGCCGATCTTCATGGTGCTGATCGGCCAGCTCACCCAGGGCCGCTCGGACCGCAGCCTGCGCGTGATGCAGCGGCTCGGCTCCCAGGTGCTCGACCTCGTCGCCGGCCTGCCGACCCTCAAGGCGTTCGGCCGCGAGCGCGGGCCGGCCGCCCGGGTGCAGGCGCTCGGCGACGCGCACCGCAAGGCCACCATGGGCACCCTGCGGATCGCGTTCCTGTCCGGCATGGTGCTCGAGCTGCTCACCACCCTCGCCGTCGCGCTGATCGCCGTCGGCGTCGGCCTGCGTCTGGTGTACGGGCACGTCGACCTCGTCACCGGGCTGGCCGTGCTGGTGCTCGCCCCCGAGGTGTACCTGCCGCTGCGCCAGGTCGGCATGCAGTTCCACGCGTCCACCGACGGGGTCGCCGCCGCCGAGCAGGTGTTCACCGTCCTGGAGACCCCCGTGCCCGCCGCCGGGACCGCCGCCGCCCTGGACCTGCGCCGCACGACCGTGCGGCTGCGCGGCGTCACCGTGCGCGCCCCGGGCCGCGACGTGCTCGCGCCGCACGACCTGGACCTGGAGCTGCCGCCCGGCCGGACCGTCGCGGTCACCGGGCCGAGCGGCGCGGGCAAGTCCACGACCGTCGACGTGCTGCTCGGCCTGCTGCGCCCGGACGCCGGCACGGTCGAGCTCGTCACGGACGACGGCCGGTCGCTGCCGCTGGCCGAGGTGGACCCCGCGACGTACTGGCCCCAGGTGGCCTGGCTCCCCCAGCGGCCCGTGCTCGACCCGGCCAGCCTGAGCCGGCTGGTGGCCGGCGCGGAGGACGCCGACCTGGACCCCGCGGCCCGGGCCCGCCGCGACGAGGCCGCCGCGCTCACCGGCCTGGACGCCGTGGTCGCCGCGCTGCCGGACGGCTGGCGCACCGACCTCGGTCGCGGCGGCGCCGGGCTCAGCGTCGGCCAGCGGCAGCGCGTGGCCCTCACCCGCGCCCTGCTGTCCGACGCCCCGCTCGTCGTGCTGGACGAGCCGACCGCCCACCTCGACGCCGCGGGCGAGCGGGTCGTGCTCGCCACGGTGCAGGCGCTGGCCGCCGCCGGGCGCACGGTGCTGCTCGTCGCGCACCGCCCGTCGCTGGTCGCGCTGGCCGACGCCGTCGTCACGGTGCAGGCCGCGCCGCTGCCGGCGACCGACGGGGCGCTCGTCACCGAGGAGGCGGGCCGATGACCACGACCACCGACCCGGCCCGG
>JAPSIJ010000010.1 GCA_031178805.1 Cellulomonas sp.
ACCAGCTGGGCGAGCTCCTTGCGCAGCTCGGCCTGCTTGCGGTGGTCCATCTCCGCGCGGTCCTCGGCGGTCGGCGCCTTGGTCCGGCGCGAGCTCTGCTGGCTCGCCTGCCGCTGCCGGAGCAGCGTGGTCACCTGGTCCGGGTCGAGCAGGCCCGGCAGGCCGAGGAAGTCCAGCTCCTCGTCCGAGCCGACGTCGCCGCCGGTGCCGAACTCGCCGCCGTCGAACAGCACCCGGTCGAACGACGCCTGCGCCTCCAGGGCCTCGAACGTGCCCTGCTGCAGCGCGTCCGAGCCCTTCTCCGCGCGGTTGGCCTGCGCGACCAGGGCGTCCTCGGGGTTGTAGCCCTCGCCCTGCTCCTCCGCGGTCAGCGGCCGGTCCAGCGCGTGGTCCCGCTCGACCTCCAGCGCGTTCGCCAGGGCCAGCAGCGGCGCCACGCTCGGCAGGAACACCGACGCCGTCTCGCCGCGCTTGCGGGCGCGCACGAACCGGCCGATCGCCTGCGCGAAGAACAGCGGCGTCGCGGCGCTGGTGGCGTACACGCCGACCGCCAGCCGGGGCACGTCCACGCCCTCCGACACCATCCGGACGGCCACCAGCCAGCGGTCGTCCGACGCGGAGAACTCGTCGATCCGCGCGCTCGCACCGTCGTCGTCCGACAGCACGACCGTCGGCGACCGCCCGGTGATCCGCGCCAGGTGCCCGGCGTACGCGCGGGCGTCCGTCTGGTCGGTCGCGATCACCATGGCCCCGGCGTCCGGCACGGTCCGCCGGACCTCGGTCAGCCGCCGGTCGGCCGCCGCGAGCACCGACGGGATCCACTCGCCGTCCGGGTTCAGCGCCGTGCGCCACGCCTGGGCGGTCATGTCCTTGGTCAGCGGCTCGCCGAGGCGCGCGCTGACCTCGTCGCCGGCCTTCGTGCGCCAGCGCATCGACCCCGAGTAGGTGAGGAACAGCACCGGCCGGACCACGTGGTCCCGCAGCGCCTCGGAGTACCCGTAGGTGTAGTCCGCCTTGCTCCGGCGGATGCCGTCGGCCCCGCGCTCGTACTGCACGAACGGGATCTGCGCGGTGTCGCTGCGGAACGGCGTGCCGGTCAGCGCGAGGCGCCGGGTCGCGCCCTCGAACGCCTCGCGCACCGCGTCGCCCCAGGACAGCGCGTCACCGCCGTGGTGCACCTCGTCGAGGATCACCAGCGTGCGCGCGGCCGTCGTGCGGGCGGCGTGCAGCGCGGGCTTGGACGCCACGCCCGCGTAGGTCAGCGCGACGCCGTCGAAGCCGTGGCCGTGCCGGCCCTGCGCGTTCTTGAAGTTCGGGTCCAGCTTGATGCCCACCCGGGCGGCCGCGTCGGCCCACTGGTGCTTGAGGTGCTCCGTCGGCGCGACCACGGTCACGCGGCGCACCACGCCCGCCTGCAGCAGCTCGGTGGCGATCCGCAGCGCGAACGTCGTCTTGCCGGCGCCCGGCGTCGCGACCGCGAGGAAGTCCCGCGGCGCGGTCGTCAGGTACTGCTCCAGGGCCTCCGCCTGCCAGGCCCGCAGCTTGCCCGCCGTCCCCCAGGGCGCACGCGCGGGGAACGCCGGGGGCAGCTGCGACGCTGCCGACGGCGAGGCGTGGGTGGCGGGGACGGACGAGGGGCGCTCCGCGGCGCTCACTGGCCGCCGGAGGAGTCGCCGGACCCCTTGCCGCGCCCGAAGCCCCAGCGGCGACCGCCGGAGCCCTTCCCCGAGTCGCCGTCGCCGCCGTCCTGCGGCTCGCGCAGCCCCTCGAAGATCTCCTTGCACACCGGGCAGACCGGGAACTTGTTCGGGTCGCGGCCCGGCACCCACACCTTCCCGCAGAGCGCGACCACGGGCTTGCCGGACATCGCCGACTCCATGATCTTCTCCTTGCGCACGTAGTGCGCGAAGCGCTCGTGGTCGCCCGGCTCGGCGAGCTGCTCCTCGGGCCGCTCCAGCAGCCCGGTCCCGGCGCCGGTGCTGGGGTCCGACAGACGGTCCGGCTCGGGGCTCGGCGGCAGGGGCTCACTCATGCCCCCCATCGTACGCGGCCCCCCTGACGCCCCCGCGGCTCGGCCGGGGCCTCGCCGAGGTCGTCGCCGAGGTCGTCATCTCCCGGCGAGGTCGTCCCTCGCAGGTGACGACCTCGCCGTCGAAGGACGACCTCGGCGGCCCGGCAGGGGCGGGCTGCGGCGACCACGGCCCTGTGCGTGGCGGACCTCACCCGCGGCGGGGCCGGTCCAGGGCCGCCCGAACGCGCCGCGCGAGCGTGCCGGGTGCACGGAGGTCCGTCCACGTGACGCGCAGCACGCGCCAGCCCGCCTCCTCCAGGGCGTCCTGCCGCCGCTTCTCCGCCACCACCGCGGCGACCGCACCGCCGACTCCGCCGCCGCCGTACTTCACGAACCCGTCGAACTCGACCAGCAGCCTCGCCCCCGGCCACCCGAGGTCGGCCCGGAACCGTCCCGCCGGCGTCGCCACGGGCACCTGCAGCTCGGGCGCGGGCAATCCCGCTCGGTGCAGGTGCCAGCGCGTCAGCGTCTCCCCCGGCGACTCGGCCCGCCCGTCCGCGAGCGCCAGCACCTCGCGGGCCCGCCGGACTCCGCGCCGCCCGGCCCGCGCCGCCAGCAGCGCGTCCACCCGCTCACCGTCGGCGCCCAGGCGCAGGCCGGAGTCGGCCAGCACGAGGGCCTCGGCGCGCGGGAGCAGGCACGCGCAGTCCACGACCGTCCGGGCGAGGCCGGTCACCGGCAGGCGGTCCACCTCGGCGCGGTCGTCCGCCGGCACCGCGCCGTGGTGCCGGACGACCGCGGCGTCCCCGTGCGTGTGCGGCCGGCTGCGCTGCACCAGGTGCACGCAGCCCGGGACGGTCAGCAGGTCGCAGCCCCACAGCAGCGCGGCCGACGTGTGGCTGAACCAGGCCGGCGACCGCCGGGCGGCGTCCACCGCGCGGATCCGCGCCAGCGCGACCCGGCGCTGCTCGACGTGCGCCGGCACGGGGCCGCCGTCCGCGGGGGCGAGGTAGGCGCCGCGGCGCAGCCGCTGCCAGGCGGGGTCGCGCCGGACGGCCTCCTGCTCCTCCGGCTCCAGGTCGCGGGCGAGCAGCAGCCCGTCCCGTGCCCGCCGCCGCAGCCCCTGCACCTCTCGCACGCCGCCGTCCGCCATCCCGGCAGCCTGGCGCGCCGCTCCCCGCGACCGCCAACCTCGCGGCCGTGCCTGTGGACGACTTCCGGCGCGCCCGGGCCCGCGCCGGTCCACCCGGCCCCGGCGTCCCCGCCGCGTCCCGCCGAGGTCGTCCTTCGGCTGCGAGGTCGTCACTCCTCCAGGACGACCTCGCGACGAGAGGACGACCTCGACGGCGACCCGGGGCGAGCTAGGTGCGGAGGATGCTCTCCAGCTTCTTGCCGCGGGCGAGCTCGTCGACGAGCTTGTCCATCCACCGGATCTGCTGCATCAGCGGGTCCTCGATCTCCTCGACCCGGACGCCGCACACGACGCCGGTGATGAGGTCCGTGCGGGGGTTCATCCCCGGGGCGCGCGCGAAGAACGTCTCGAGGTCCACCCCCTCCTCGACCGCCCTGCGCAGCCCCGCCTCGTCGTACCCGGTGAGCCACCCGAGCACCTCGTCGAGCTCCGCCCGGGTGCGGCCCTTCCGCTCGGCCTTCTGCACGTACAGCGGGTAGATCGCCGCGAAGGGCATGCCGAAGACGCGGTGCCCGGCCACGGCTAGATCCCCTGCCAGGCGGGCTTGAGGGCGAAGGTCTCGCGGTAGTAGGCCGCGAGCTGCAGCCGGCTGGCCGCCGCCTCGTCGACGAGCACGGTGGCGTGCGGGTGGTGCTGCAGCACGGTGCCCGGCCACATCGCGCTCACCGGGCCCTCGACGAGCTGGTGCACGGCCTCGGCCTTGTGCTTGCCGGAGGCGAGCAGCACCACGTGCCGCGCGGACATGATCGTCGCGAGCCCCTGGGTGAGGCAGTGCGTGGGCACGCGGGAGACGTCGCCGTCGAAGAACCGCGCGTTGTCCTCGCGGGTCTGCCGGGTGAGCGTCTTGATCCGGGTGCGCGAGGCCAGCGAGGAGCCGGGCTCGTTGAACGCGATGTGGCCGTCGGTGCCGACGCCGAGCAGCTGCACGTCGACGCCGCCGGACTCCGCGATCGCCGCCTCGTACGCCGCGCAGGCGCCGACGATGTCCTCGGCGAGCCCGTCCGGGCCCTGCACCTCGGCGGGGTCGATGTCGACGCGGGAGGCGAACTCCTTCTCGATCACGTTCCGGTACCGCTCGGGGTGGTCGGCGGGCAGGCCGACGTACTCGTCGAGCATGAACGCGCGCGCCCCGGCGAACGACAGGCCCTCCTCGGCGTGCCGCCGGGCGAGCTCGTCGTACACGGCGAGCGGGCTGGAGCCGGTGGCCACGCCGAGCACGGCCCGCGACCCCTCGACGGCCCGGGCCCGCAGCACCCGCTCCACGGCGTCGGCGGCGATCCGCGCGAGCTCCGGCCCGGGGGCGATGACGACCTCCATCAGGACTCCTTCCGTCCGGCCAGCGCGGCGCCCACGGCACCCACCGGCACTCCGCGCGGCGCGAGGGACACCCGCCCCGCCATCTGCATCGCGGCCAGGAACGCGGAGTCCCGGGCCGACCGGTCCAGCTCGGCGCGCACGACGGCCAGCAGCGGGTCGCCGAGCTCGCTGACCCCGCCGCCGATCACGACGTGCGCGACGTCGGTGGTCAGGAGCAAGAGTCGCACGGCGGCGGCCACCGCGTCCGCGAACCCGGCACGCACGGCGAGCGCTGAGGGGTCCCCCGCGGCGGCGGCCTCGAACAGGGCGACGGGCGCGGGGCGGTCCCCGGGGCCGGGCCAGGCCGCGGCGAGCGCCCCGCCGGACGCGTACTGCTCCAGGCAGCCGCGCTGCCCGCAGGGGCAGGGCCGCCCCCCGGGCACGTGCACGAGGTGGCCGATCTCCCCCGCCGCCCCGCCCGCCCCGCGCCGCAGCCGGCCGTCGAGCACCAGCCCGGCGGCCAGGCCGGTGCCGAGCGCCAGGAACGCCAGGTCCGTGCCGGGGCCGGGCAGCAGGTGCGCGGCGCCGAGCGCGGCGACGTTCAGGTCGTTCTCCAGCACCACGGGGACGCCGCCCAGCGCCGCGGAGACGTCCGCGGCCAGCGGGACGCCCCCGGTGATGCCGAGGTTCACGGCGTGCTCGACGCGCCCGGCGGCGTGGTCGACGATCCCCGGCAGCCCGATGCCGACGCCGGCCAGGTCGGCGGGCACGAGCCCCGCGTCGCCGGTGAGCCGCCGGACCGCCTCCGCGGCGGTCGCCGCCACGGCGTCCGGGCCCCGGGGGGTCGGCAGCCGCAGGCCGGGGCCGCTGGCGCCGTCCGGGGCGACCAGCACGCCGAGCGTCTTGGTGCCGCCGACGTCCAGCCCGACGGACCAGCCGGGGACGGCCGCGCCGCCGGCCACCGGCACCGCGGTCGCGGGGCCCGCGGCCGGTCCCCCGGCGGCGCCCTCGCGCGGCCAGGTCATCAGCTCGTCCACGTCAGCCCTTCACCGCCCCCGACACCAGCCCGGAGGTCATCCTGCCCTGCACGATCAGGAAGAACACGATGACGGGCACGGCGATCAGGGTGGAGGCGGCCATCACCTCGCCCCAGTCGACGCCGCGGTTGGCGGACGAGGCCAGGAACGAGCGCAGCCACAGCGGCAGCGTGCGGGCGGACTCGGCGGGCAGGGCGACCAGCGCGACGGTGAACTCGTTCCACGCCTGCAGGAACGCGTACACCCCGGACGCGACCAGCCCGGGCGCGAGCAGCGGGAACGTGATCCGCAGGAACGCCCGGGTGCGGCTGAGCCCGTCGACCATCGCGGCCTCCTCGAGCTCGATCGGCACGCCGGCCACGAATCCGCGCAGCATCCAGATGGTGAACGGCACCACGGCCGCCGTGTAGAGCACGGAGACGCCGAGCACGCTGTTCAGCAGGTTGGTCGACGACAGCATCTTGTACTGCGCGATGAACAGGCCCTCGGCGGGCAGCATCTGCACGAACAGCACCGCGACGACGAACGTCAGCCGCCCCCGGAACCGGAACCGGCTGATCGCGAGCGCCGCGAGGAACGCGAAGGCGAGCACCGCCACGACGGTGACGCCGGTGATCGCCAGGCTCATCCGCAGCGCGGACCCGAAACCGTCCCCGTCCAGCACCGACCGGTAGTTCGCGAGCGTCGCGGAGGTCGGCAGGAACGTCGGCGTGCTCGCCCGCAGCCGCGCGCTGGGCAGCACGGACGACAGCACCATCCAGTAGACGGGGAACGCCCACACGGCCGCGACGACCAGGGCCAGCAGCCCGAGCAGGGCGCGGCGGACGCGGCGGGCGGTGCGGCCCCCGGGGGCCCCGCGGCGGGTCCGTGCGGCGGTGGGCAGCGCGGGCGTGCCGGACCGGGCCGGCTGGGCGGCGACCGGGCCGGGGACGCCGGTGGTGGTGGCGCTCATCGGGCGTCCTCCTTGAGCAGGCTGCGCACGTAGGGCCAGCTGAGCAGCACGGTCAGCGCGAGCACGAAGATCGACACGGCCGCGGCCCCGGCGAAGTCCTGCCGGCCGATGCCGGTCTCGTAGATGAAGTTGCCCAGCAGGTTCGTCTCGCTGACCGGGGCGCCGCCGTCCTGCAGCAGCTTGATCTGCGCGAACACCCGCAGGTCCCAGATGATCTGCAGCAGCAGCACGATGGACAGCACGGGCCGCACGAGCGGGAGCGTGATGTGCCAGAGGATCCGCGAGGGGCCGGCGCCGTCGATGCGGGCCGCCTCGAGCACCTCGTCGGACACCTGGGTCAGCGCCGCGTACACCGACAGCGCGACGAACGGCACGGACATCCAGACGATGATCACGGTGGCGACGAAGAAGAACGACAGCGGCTGCGCGAGCCACGCGTGGCCGGCGTAGGAGTCGAAGCCGAGCTGCACCAGCAGCCAGTTCACGACGCCGGTGCGCCAGTCGAACAGCCACTTCCACACGGTCACGGCGGCGACCATGGGCATCGCCCAGGCGAGCAGCAGGCCGACCTGCAGCACCACCCGGACCACCGGGTGCACCGCCTTCATCAGCAGTGCGAGCAGCACGCCGGTGCCCACGGTGAGGAACGCGTTGACGAGGCAGAACACGATCGACCGGACGACGACGGCCCACAGCCGGTCGTCGGTGAAGATGCGCGCGTAGTTGTCCAGGCCGACGAAGGTCGGCGGCTGGCCGAACTGCTGCGCCAGGCCGAACTCCTGCAGCGACGTGACCACCTGCCAGAACAGCGGGTAGCCGAGGCCGGCGGCCAGGACGGCCACGGCCGGCACGAGCAGGGCGTACGGGGTGAGGCGGGGTCCCCGGCGGCGGGGGCGCGGGGCCGGCCGGGCGGCCGGGGCGGGCGCGGGGCGCGCCGCGGTGCTGGTCATGCGGGTCTCCTCGGGGCGCGGGAGGCCGGACGGTCCCGGCCGCGGGGCGCGAGGCCCCGCGGCCGGGTGGTCGTCAGCGGCCGTTGAGCATCGGCGTGATCCGCTCGTCGTACTGCGCGGCGAGCTCGGTCACGTCACCGCCCTCGGCGATCGCCTGGAACAGCTCCTCGTAGACGAACGCCGCCTCGACGGCGGCCCAGCCCGGCGCCGCCGGGGTGAGCTTGGACGCCGCCGCGGTCTCGATCATCGTGGTGGCGAACTCGTCCTCGCCGAGGGCGTCGACGTACTGCGAGTTCCCCGGGCCGAGGCCGTTCTCGCCCAGCATCTGCTGGTACTCGGGCGAGAAGATGATCCGCAGCAGGTTCTCGGACAGCTCCGGGTGCTCCGACGTCGCCGAGATCGCGATGTTCGAGCCGCCGGCGAACACCGGCGCGAGGCCGCCGTCCGCGCCCGGCAGGGCGAAGATGCCGAACTTCTCGGTGTCCGCCATGCCGTCGCGGACCTCCTCGCCCTCGTCGTTCGTGGTGAGGTCGCCGATCGACCAGCGCGCCCAGCCCGGCGCCATGATGGTCGCCGCCGCCGGGGCCGCGCCGTCCGCGCCGTCGTTGAGGAAGTCCCAGTACGCGACGTCGCGCTCGGTGGCCGGCACGTTCGACGCGCCCTGGTAGACGGCCTGCCACTGCTCCAGGCCCTCGATGGTCTTCGGGTCGGACAGCGTCGAGGTCCACTCGCCGCCGGACTCCGTGGCCAGCTCGCCGCCGTTGGCGAACACCCAGGAGATGCCGTTGCGCCAGTCCTGGCCGCCGATCGCGAACCCGGACTGGCCGTCGGTCCGCAGCGCGGTGACGGCGTCGGCGAACTCGGCGAGCGTCGTCGGCGGCTCCATGCCCGCCGCCGACCAGAGGTCCTTGCGGTAGAACATGTAGCGCGAGCCGAAGTAGTACGGCAGCGCGAAGTTCTTGCCCTCGGCCTTGCCGACCTCGACGAACGACGGCAGCAGGTCGTCGCCGCCGAGCTCCTCGTACAGCGGGGTGAGGTCGCGGAACGCGCCGATCGTGGTGAACGTCGGCGACTGGGTGTTGCCGATCTCCACGACGTCGGGGGTGTTCGCCGCGTCCGGCAGGGCGGTGGTCAGCTTGGTGACCACGTCGGCCCAGTCCTGCTCCTCGATGACCAGGGTCGAGCCGGGGTTCTCCTCCTCGAACGTCGTCGTGAGGTACTCCCGCAGCTCGTCGGGGGTGTCGGCGCCGTTGAGCCACAGGGTGATCTCCGCGGCCTCCGCGGTCTCCTCCCCGCCGGTCGCGGACCCGTCGTCGCCCGACGAGCAGGCGGTCAGCACGAGCGCCGCCGCCACACCGACGGCTGCCATCCGTACGATCTTCACGTTGGTGTTCCTCCCTGATGCGAGGCGAGGCCGGACGGCGTCGCCGGGGGTGGTAGTGCCGGCACTGCAGGCGGTCGGCTCGGGGTCGTCACGTGACCCCGAGCCGGCCGGACAGCACGAGGGCCGCGGCGCCGGACAGCGCCCCGTCCTCGTCCAACGAGCCCATCCGCAGCACCAGGTCCTGCCCCAGCAGGGGCATGGTCCGCGCGCGGACGGTGGCGAGCGCCGCCTCCGCGAGCGGCCCGTCCAGCAGCTCCGGCGGGCCGGAGAGCAGGACCTCGGCGAGGTTGAGCGCACTGACGACGGGTGCCAGGGCCAGGCCCAGCTTCCGTCCGACCGACGCGAGCACCGCGCCGGACTCCTCGGGGCCGCGGCCGGCGGTGGCGCGGCGCAGCGCGGGCAGGGAGAGCAGCGTCTCCAGGCAGCCGGCGCGCCCGCACGCGCACGGCCGGGGCTCGGGGTCGCCGGCGCGCACGTCGCGGTCGTCGACCACGGTGACGTGCCCGATCTCGCCGGCGGCGTGCGCCCGGCCGCGCACCAGCGCGCCGTCCAGCACGATCCCCGCGCCGACGCCCTGGCCGACGGTGACGACCATCAGCCCGCTGCCGGTGGCGCCGCCGTAGGTGTACTCCCCCAGCGCGTGGGTGTTCGCGTCGTTCGCGACCTGCACCGGCACGCCCAGCGCCTCGGTCAGCCGGGCGGCGAGCGGCAGGTCGTACCAGCCGCGGTTCGGCGCGGCGATCACCACGCCCGCGGAGTCGATCACGCCGGGCGAGCCGATGCCGACGCCCACCACCGGGCGCGCGTCCGCCGCCGCCAGCAGCTCGCGGCACAGGTCCTCCAGCACCGTGACCGCCGCGTCCCCGGTCCGCCCGTCCAGCGAGGCCGAGCGCCGCGCGACCACGGCGCCGGTCAGCGTCATGACCGCGCCGCGCAGGCTGGCGTCGTCCGCGAGGTCGACGGCCACCACGTGGAAGTCCTCGGTGCGCATCCCGACGAGCGTCGCCGGCTTGCCGACCCGCCCCTCGGGCCGCACGCCGAGCTCCTCCACCAGCCCCTCGGACATCAGCACGGAGACCAGGTCCGACACCGTGACCCGGGTCAGCCCGGTGCTGCGCGCGAGGTCGGCGCGGGACGACGGGCCCTGGTGGAACAGGTGCTGCAGCACCATCGCGCGGTTGTGCGCCCGGGCGTGCTCCGGGAGCACCTTGGCCGTGGGGCGGAGAGTCCGTCCCACGCCTCGCAGCGAGGGGCCGGCGGACCGCGTCGTCGCGCTCATGTTTGTTAGTAGACCTTCCTTACTAATGACGGTCAAGACGTTCGTGTGACCGTGACCACATCGTGATCGGGCGTTCACGCGTCCGTCATCGACGGCGCCGGCATGGAATGCCCGCGGCGCCGCCGGTGCTGTGACCGGCATGGAGCTCGGTCTGTACACCTTCGGCGACGTCCACCCCGACCCGGTCACCGGGGCGCGCATCTCCCCCGCGCAGCGGCTGCGGGAGGTGCTGGAGCGGGTGCGGCTCGCGGAGCAGGTCGGGCTGGACCACGTCGGCATCGGCGAGCACCACCGCCCCGACTACGCCATCTCCTCCCCCGCCACGGTGATCGCCGCCGCGCTGGCGCAGACCGAGCGGATCAGCGTCGGCAGCGCCGTGACGGTGCTGTCCACGGAGGACCCGGTGCGGCTGTACCAGCAGTTCGCGACGATGGACCTGCTGTCCGGCGGGCGGGTGGAGCTGCTGGCCGGGCGCGGCTCGTTCATCGAGTCGTACCCGCTGTTCGGCGCCTCGCTCGACGACTACGACGCGCTGTTCGACGAGAAGATCCGGCTGCTGCTGCGCATCGACCGGGGCAACCCGGTGACCTGGTCGGGCCGGTTCCGCGCCCCGCTGCACGCCGCCGAGGTGCTGCCGCGGCCGCTGGACAAGCCCGGCCTGGGCGAGCACCTGCGGATCGCCGTGGCCACCGGCGGCAACCCGGCCTCCTCCGAGCGCGCCGGCCGGCTCGGGCTGCCGGTCTCCTACGCGATCATCGGCGGGCGGCCGGCGGACTTCGCCGGGCTGGTCCGGCTGTACCGGCGCGCGCACGAGGAGGCCGGCCACGACCCCGCGACCCGGCGGGTCGAGGTGGCGGGCATGGGGTTCGTCGCCGACGACGGCCGCGCGGCGCGCGAGTTCTTCTTCCCGTACTGGCTGGACTCGATGCGCCGGATCGCCGCCGAGCGGGGCTTCGCGATCCCGAACCGGATCGCCTTCGAGAGCCAGGCGGCGAAGGGCGGGGCCTACTTCGTCGGCGGCCCCGAGGAGGTCGCCGAGCGGATCGTCGCGCTGCACGGCGTGCTCGGCCACGACCGGCAGATCTTCCAGATGGACCTGAGCGGCGTCCCGCAGGCGGAGAGCCTGCGCGCGATCGAGCTGCTGGGTACCCGGGTCGCGCCGCTGGTGCGGAAGGCGCTCGGCTGACCCCGCGGCCGCGCGCCCGCCGAGACAGGGGTCAGCGCGCCGCGACCCAGCCCAGCGCGCCCGGGTACCGGACCGACGCCGTCGCGCGGCGGGTGCCCTCCCGCAGGGCGTCCGCGAGCGCCGCACCCCGGGCCAGCTCCGCGGCGAACGCGCCGTGCAGGACGTCGCCCGCGCCGAGGGTGTCCACCACCTCGCCCGGCGGGACGGCGGCGACCGGGATCTCGGTGACCTCGCCGCCGGCGAGCAGCCGCAGCGGGCCGCCGCCGGCCGAGCGGGCGACGGAGGTCACCGGCCAGCGCGCCGCCACCGCGGCGAGCACGTCGCCCGCCGCGGCGTCGGGGAGCCGGAAGTCCGCGGACAGCACCGCGTGGTCGACGTGCGCGAGCAGGTCGCCGAGCCCGGGCTTCCAGGACCCGCCGTCCAGCGCGACCGGGAGGCCCCGCTCCCGCGCGGCGGCCGCGACCGGCACGGCCGCGCCGAGGTGGTGCCCGTCGACCAGCACGGCCGTCGCGCCGTCGAGCACCCCGCCGTCCCGGCTCCCGCCGTGCCCGCTCCCGCCCGGCCCGCTCGCGCCCGGCCCGCTCCCGCCCAGCACGCCGCGCGCCGCCGCGGCCAGGTCCGGCGTCCCGGTGCCGTTCACCGACACCACCGCCCGCTCCCCCGTCGCGCGGGTGACCAGCACCGTCGACACGGGCGGCGTCGCGGCGGTGCCGGCGGCGAGGTCGACCACCTCGACGCCCGCCGCGCGCAGCCCGGCGCGCACCAGGTCGGCGACCGGCCCGGTGCCGACCGCGGTCACCAGCCGGGCCGGCACGCCGAGCGCCACGGCCGTCGCGGCGGCGTTCGCGGCCGGCCCGCCGAACCGCACGTCGAGGCCGTCGGCGACCACCTTCTGGTCCGGTCCGGGCAGCGCGTCGACCGTCTGGGCGACGTCGAGCGTGACCAGGCCGCAGCACACGAGCACCGGGGAGTCCACGACGCCATCCTGCCGGTACCGACGTCCTGCTCGCGGCGGGGCCGGAGGTGGATACGGTGGGCCGGAGAAGTTCTGCGACTTGCGAGAGGACCACCGTGAGCACTCCCGTCGACGCCACCACCACCGGCGCCTGGACCGCCCTGACCGCGCACCGTGACGCGCTGACCCCGGACCTGCGGGGCTGGTTCGACGCCGACCCCGAGCGGGCGACGCGGCTCACCCGGCAGGTGGCGGACCTCACCGTCGACCTGTCGAAGAACCTGGTCACCGACGAGACGCTGGAGCTGCTCACCCGGCTCGCGGACGAGGTCGACCTCCCGGGCCGGCTGGCCGCGATGTTCGCCGGCGAGCACATCAACGTCACCGAGGACCGCGCCGTGCTGCACACCGCGCTGCGCCGCCCGGCCGACGCCGAGCCGCCGCTGGTGGTGGACGGCCAGGACGTGGACGCCGACGTGCAGGAGGTGCTCGCGAAGATCGGCGAGTTCGCGGAGAAGGTGCGCTCGGGCGAGTGGACCGGCGTCACCGGCGAGCGGGTCGCGACGGTCGTGAACATCGGCATCGGTGGCTCGGACCTCGGCCCGGTGATGGCGTACGAGGCGCTCAAGCCGTACGTGCAGGAGGGCCTCGAGGTCCGGTTCGTGTCGAACATCGACCCGACCGACATCGCCGAGAAGACCAAGGACCTGGACCCGGCGACGACGCTGTTCATCGTCGCGTCCAAGACGTTCGGCACGCTGGAGACGCTGACCAACGCGCGGCTCGCCCGCGACTGGCTGTGGCGCGGCCTGGTCGCCGCCGGCGCGATCGAGGACACCGAGGAGGCCCGCACCGGCGCGGTCGCCAAGCACTTCGTCGCGGTGTCCACGGCGCTGGACAAGGTCGCGGCGTTCGGCATCGACCCGGAGAACGCGTTCGGGTTCTGGGACTGGGTCGGCGGCCGCTACTCGGTCGACTCGGCGATCGGCACCTCGCTCGCGATCGCGATCGGCCCCGACGCCTTCGGCGAGTTCCTCGAGGGCTTCCACGCCGTGGACGAGCACGTCCGCACCACCCCGTTCGCCGAGAACGTGCCGGTGCTGATGGGCCTGCTGAACGTCTGGTACGTCAACTTCATGGACGCGCACACGCACGCCGTCCTGCCGTACGCGCAGTACCTGCACCGGTTCCCGGCGTACCTGCAGCAGCTGACCATGGAGTCGAACGGCAAGTCGGTGCGCTGGGACGGCTCCCCCGTCACCACGCAGACCGGCGAGGTGTTCTGGGGCGAGCCCGGCACCAACGGCCAGCACGCGTTCTACCAGCTGATCCACCAGGGCACCCGCCTGATCCCGGCGGACTTCATCGCGGTCGCCAACCCGGCTCACCCGCTGCAGGACGGCGACACCGACGTGCACGCGCTGTTCCTGGCGAACTACTTCGCGCAGACCAAGGCGCTGGCGTTCGGCAAGACCGCCGACGAGGTCCGCGCGGAGGGCACCGACGAGGCGATCGTCCCGGCGCGGGTGTTCAGCGGCAACCGGCCGACCACGTCGATCCTCGCGCCGGCGCTCACCCCGTCGGTGCTCGGCCAGCTGATCGCGCTGTACGAGCACATCACCTTCGTCGAGGGCGTCGTCTGGGGCATCGACTCGTTCGACCAGTGGGGCGTCGAGCTCGGGAAGAAGCTCGCCATGGAGATCGCGCCCGCGGTCGAGGGCGACACCGACGCGCTCGCCGGGCAGGACCCGTCGACCCGCGCGCTGATCGCGCGGTACCTCGAGCTGCGCGGCTGAGCGACCCATCGCACGACAGGGCCCGCGCGACCGGACGGTCGCGCGGGCCCTGGTGCGTCCGGACCGCGGGGCCCCGTGGGCGCTGCTCGCCGCGAGCGGTCAGGCCCAGCGGCCGAGGCGCTGCGCGAGCAGCGCCAGCGCGACGGGGCCGGCGGTCGACGTGCGCAGCACGTGCGGGCCGAGCCGCACGGTGACCCCGCCGGCCTCGACCAGCGCGTCCACCTCCCGCGCGGAGATCCCGCCCTCGGGCCCGACGACCACGAGGACGTCGACCGGGGCCGCACCGTCCGGGCGGTCCGGGCCGTCCGGGCCCGGTGCGGGCAGCGGCGCCTCGGCGAGCGAGGCGGTGGCCTCCTCGTGCAGCACGAGCACCGCGCCGCCGGCCTCGACCACCGCGCGGGCGCGCCGGGCGAGCGCCGCGGAGTCCACGGCGAGGTCCACCTCGGGCACGAACGCCCGCCGCGCCTGCTTGGCGGCGGTCCGGACGGTGGCGAGCCAGCGGGCGCGGCTCTTGGCGGCGCGGTCGCCGCGCCACACGACGATCGACCGCTCGGCCTGCCACGGCAGCACGGCGTCGGCGCCGACCTCGGTCGCGGCCTCGATCGCGAGCTCGTCGCGGTCGCCCTTCGCCAGCGCCTGCACCAGCACCAGGCGCGGCGCGGGCGCGGGCTCGACCACGACCTCGCGCACCCGCAGGTGCACGCCGTCGGGCGCCACGGCCTCGACCTCGGTGATCGCGCGGGTGCCGGCGCAGTCCACCACGTCGACCCGCTCGCCGGCCGCCTTGCGCTGCACGACCCCCGCGTGCCGCCCCTCGGCGCCGTCCAGCAGGTAGGCGTCCCCCGCGGACAGCCCCGCGAGCGTGCCGGGCTCCGCGAGGAAGACCGGCGCCGTCACCGCCCGGAGAGCTTGTCGCGGAGCTTGGCGAACACGCCGCCGCCCGAGGCCGACAGCCGCGCGTCGGGGCGCTCCTCCCCGCGCAGGCCGGCGAGCTGCCGCAGCAGGGCGGCCTGCTCGTCGTCGAGCGCGGTCGGCACCTGGACGTCGACGTGCACGTGCAGGTCGCCGCGGCCGCCGGCGTGCAGGTGCCCGACGCCGAGCCCGCGGAGCGTGACCACCTGCGCCGGCTGGGTGCCGGGACGCAGGTCGACCTCCTGCGGGCCGTCGAGCGTCTCGAGCGTCAGCACGGTGCCGAGCGCGGCGGCCGTCATCGGCACCTGCAGCGTGCAGTGCAGGTCGTCGCCCTCGCGGATGAAGGTGTCGTGCCGGCGCTCGCGCACCTCGAGGTAGATGTCGCCCGCCGGGCCGCCGGCCGGGCCGACCTCGCCCTGCGCGGTGAGCTTGATCCGGGTGCCGGTGTCCACGCCCGCGGGGACGTCGACCTCCAGCACGCGGCGCGAGCGCACCCGGCCCTCGCCGGCGCACTCGGTGCACGGCTCGGGGATGACGGTGCCGAAGCCGTGGCACGCGGCGCAGGGCTGCGAGGTCATCACCTGGCCGAGGAACGAGCGGGCCACCCGCTGCACGCTGCCGCGGCCGCCGCAGACGTCGCAGGTGCGCGGCGAGGTGCCGGGGCGGCAGCAGGAGCCGTCGCAGGTGGGGCAGACCACGGCCGTCTCGACCGGGACCTCGCGGTGGGTGCCGAACACGGCCTCCGCCAGGTCGATGTCGAGGCGCACCAGGGCGTCCTGCCCGCGGCGGGCGCGCGGGATCGGGCCGCGCTGGCCCGCGGCGCCACCGGCCGCGCCGAAGAACGTCTCGAAGATGTCCTGGAAGCCGAAGCCGCCGCCCATGCCACCGCCGTTGGGCGAGGAAGGGTCGGCGCCCATGTCGTACATCCGGCGCTTCTCGGGGTTGGACAGCACCTCGTAGGCGCGCGAGACGTCCTTGAACCGGTCCTCGGACGCGGCGTCCGCGCCGGCGACGTCGGGGTGCAGCTCCCGCGCCAGCCGGCGGTAGGCCTTCTTGATCTGCTCGGGCGTGGCCTCACGGTCGACGCCGAGGACCTCGTAGTAGTCGCTCACTCGTCACTTCCTGTGCGGGTCGGTCGCGCGCGCCTGCGCGGGTCGGTGGCACCGGCGGCGGGGCCGGGCGGGGTCGTCGGGCCGTCGGTCACCCGGCGAGGATCCGGGACAGGTAGCGCGCGACGGCACGGACCGTCGCGATCGTCCCGGGGTAGTCCATGCGCAGCGGGCCGACGGACCCGATCCGCGCGACGGCGCTGCCCGCGCCGCCGCCGTCGTCCTGGCCGCCGTACCCGGTGGTCACGAAGCTGGTCTCGACCAGGCCCTCGTGCTGGGTCTCGCGGCCGATCCGGACGGAGACCGCGGACTCGTCCTCCGCCATCTCCGTGAGCAGGCGCAGCAGGACGACCTGCTCCTCCAGCGCCTCGAGCACCGGGCTGATGGTGCGGGCGAAGTCCGCGCCGCCGCCGCGCACCAGGTTGGCGGTGCCGGCGAGGACGACGCGCTCCTCGCTCTCGCGGGCGAGCGTGTCCTCCACCACGGCGACCACGGCGCGCACCAGCGGGCCGTCGGCCGGGGCGAAGTCGTCGGCCAGGTCCCGCAGCACGGTGCCGAGCTCGGCGAGCCGGCGGCCGGCGGCCGCGACGTTCAGCCGGGTGCGCAGCCGGGCCACGACGTCCGCGTCCAAGGGGGCCGCGAGCTCCAGGGTGCGCTGCTCGACGCGGCCGTGGTCCGTGATGATGACGACCAGCAGGTGCCGGTCGCCCACGGGCACGAGCTCGACGTGCCGCAGGGCGGTGCGCCGCAGCGACGGGTACTGCACGACGGCGACCTGGTGGGTCAGCTGCGCGAGCAGCCGCACCGACCGGTCCACGACGTCGTCGAGGTCGGCCGCGTCCTGCATGAACGTCTCGATCGCCCGGCGCTCCGGGGCGGACAGCGGCTTGACGGTCGCCAGCCGGTCGACGAACAGCCGGTAGCCCTTGTCCGTCGGCACGCGCCCGGCAGAGGTGTGCGGCTGCACGATGTAGCCGGACTCCTCCAGCGCCGCCATGTCGTTGCGGATGGTCGCCGGCGACACCCCGAGGGAGTGCCGCTCGACCAGGGCGCGGGAGCCGACGGGCTCGCGGGTGGCGACGTAGTCCTCCACGATCGCGCGCAGCACGTCCAGCCTGCGGTCCTCGCTCATCGACACCTCCCGACCCTCGCCCCCGCCCGCCGTCCGGCGGGCCGCGGGTAGCACTCGCGTGACCCGAGTGCCAATTCTACTCGGCTGCGGGCGCGGGTGCGGAGCCGGCGTCCCGCCGCGCGTCCCGCCGCCGGGCGAGCAGGTCCACGACGCCCACGACCAGCGCCACCGCGACCAGCGCGACGGTGATCAGCAGCGCGCGCCCGGCCGCCGCTCCCCCGTCGAGCCCTGCAGCGAGCGCCGCGTAGTACGTGGAGAGGGTGACCGCGACGCCGAGCGCCGAGCCGACCCGCTGGCCGACCTGCAGCATGCTGCCCGCCACGCCCGCCCGGTCGAGCGGGACCCGCGCCAGGGTGAGCGTCTGGTTCGGCGCGATCACCAGGCCGCTGCCCGCACCGGCGACCATCTGCGTCGCCGCCACCGCGAACCCGACGGCGGGCGCGTCCACCAGCCGGATCGCCAGGTCGGTGCCGAGCAGGCCGAGCACCACGAGCACCAGGCCGACGACGACCAGGCCGCGGCCCCGCTCGGCGACCAGCCGGCCCGACTGCTGGGCGGCGACCGCCGACGCGATGGCGAACGGCATGCCCACCAGCCCCGCCTGCAGCGGCGTGTACCCGGCGATCTGCTGCAGGAACAGCGTCGTGACGAGGAACACGGCCGTGAAGCCCGCGAAGTACGCCATGCCGAGCAGCGCGCCGTTGCGGAACGACGGCTCGCGCAGCACCCGCGGGTCCAGCACCGCGGCGTTCGTGCGCCGCTGGTACCCGCGCTCCCAGAGCACCGTCGCCACGGCGAGCACCGCGGCGACCGCCAGCCACCACCACCGCGCGGGGTCGTCGTCACCCCCGCCGGTCGTCGTGACGAACGGCACCATCACCGCGGTCGTGGTCAGCGCCACCAGCACCAGCCCGGGGACGTCCAGCCGCGGCCGGCCGCCGGGGCCGGCGACCCCGGGCGGCGCGCCCACCGCACCCCGGGGCAGGAACCGCACCGCGAGCGGCAGCACCACGGCGATCACGGGGACGTTGACGAAGAACACCCACCGCCAGCCGTGCTCGGCGCCGGCCACCTGGATGATCAGGCCGCCCAGCGCGGGGCCGATCGCCGTGGAGACGCCGATCGTGGCGCCGAAGTAGCCGAACGCCTTGCCGCGCTCCGGGCCGCGGAACAGCTGCTGGATCGTGCCGACCACCTGCGGGTTCAGCAGGCCCGCGCTCACGCCCTGCAGCAGCCGGGCCCCGGCGAGCAGCTCGTCGGACTGCGCCAGGCCGGCGGCCAGGCTGGTCAGGGCGAAGCCGGCGAGGCCGACCAGGAACAGCCCGCGGCGGCCGCGGGCGTCGCCGAGCCGCCCGGCGGGCACCAGCACCAGGCCGAAGGCGAGCGTGTAGCCCGCGACGATCAGCTGCAGCTGGCTCGGCCCGGCGTCCAGGCTGCGCTCGATGGACGGCAGCGCGACGTTGACGATGGAGACGTCCAGCATCGTGATGAAGCCGATCGCCAGGCAGACGGCGAGCGCCCGCCAGCGGTGCGGGTCGGGCCGGTCGGGTGCGGGAGCCGCGCCGGGTGCGCCGGCGGGCCGGTCCGCGGAGGGACGGTGGGCGGGGGTGGACGTCACCGTCGTGTCGTACCACGCGCGCGCCGGGTCGGCACCTAGGCTGCCGCGGGTGACCGACCGCTACGGACCCGACGTCCTGTCCGGCGCCTCGCCGCGCACGCACCGCCGACCGACCTCGCAGCCCGTCGCCGCCGAGCGCGGCCTGGTGGTCGAGGAGGTCACGACCGGGTGGGTCGGCGCCGTCGTCCGGGTGGAGAAGTCCGGCGGCGAGCACGTCGTGGTCCTGGAGGACCGGCACGGGAAGACCCGCACGTTCCGGCTGGGCCCCGGCTTCTGGGTCGACGGCAAGCCGGTCGAGCTCACCGCGCCCAGGGCCGCCGCGCCCACCGGCCCCCGCCGCACCGCCTCCGGCTCGCTCGCCGCGCCGGACCAGCGCGCGCGGGTCGCCATCGGCAGCCGGATCTGGGTCGAGGGCAAGCACGACGCCGAGCTCGTGGAGAAGGTCTGGGGCGACGACCTGCGCGCCGAGGGCGTCGTCGTCGAGCTGCTGGACGGCGTCGACAACCTCGTCGACGCGCTGCGGGACTTCGCCCCCGGACGGGGCCGCCGGGTCGGCGTCCTCGTCGACCACCTCGTCCCGCACTCCAAGGAGCGCCGGATCGCCGACGAGGCGATGCGCACGGCGCCCGCCGGGACCGTCCTGGTGCTCGGCCACCCCTACGTCGACGTCTGGCAGGCCGTGCGGCCCGAGCGGATCGGGCTGACCGCCTGGCCCACCATCGAGCGCGGCACCGAGTGGAAGCGCGGCATCCTGCGCGAGCTCGGCTGGCCGGCCGACGAGCAGGCCGACGTCGCGCGGGC
>JAPSIJ010000196.1:0-2266 GCA_031178805.1 Cellulomonas sp.
AGGACCGGCTGGCGCGGCTGGAGGCCGTCGAGGACCGGCTGGCGTTCGGCCGGCTGGACCTCGCCGAGGGCGGCCGCCGGTACATCGGCCGGATCGGGCTGAACGACGACGACCACACGTCGATGCTGACCGACTGGCGCGCGCCCGCCGCGCAGTCGTTCTACCGCGCGACGTCGGCCCGGCCGGACGGCGTCGTGCAGCGCCGGCACCTGGTCACCCGGGGCCGGACGGTGGCGGCGCTCGAGGACGAGGTGCTCGACCTCGACGTGCTCGCCGACGCGGACGCCGCCGAGCGGCTGGGCGCGCTGTCGGGCGAGGGCGCGCTGCTGGCCGCCCTGGCCGCGCGGCGCACCGGCCGGATGGGCGACATCGTCGCCACGATCCAGGCCGAGCAGGACGCGATCATCCGCGCGGAGCTCGCCGGCGCCCTCGTGGTGCAGGGCGGCCCGGGCACCGGCAAGACGGCGGTCGCGCTGCACCGCGCCGCGTACCTGCTCTACGCCCACCGCCGGACGCTGGAGCGCTCCGGCGTGCTGCTGCTGGGCCCGAGCCGGACGTTCCTGCGGTACATCGACCAGGTCCTCCCCTCGCTCGGCGAGACCGGCGTGGTGTCGACCACGGTCGGCGAGCTGTACCCGGGTCTGGTCGCGACCGGCGAGGAGCCGGACGCGGTCGCCGAGATCAAGGGCCGCCCGGTCTGGCGGAAGATCGTCGAGCGCGCCGTCCGGCAGCGGCAGCGGGTCCCCGACCGGCCCGTGTCCGTGACCATCGACGGGCGCACCGTGGTCGTGCGGCCGAACGACGTGCGCTCCGCGATCGCGCACGCCCGCCGCGGGCACCGGCCGCACAACCAGGCCCGCGTGACCTTCGTGCGCGACATGCTGGGCCGGCTGGCCGAGCAGTACGTCAGCCAGCTCGGCTGGTCCGTCGCCCCGGACGAGCGCGGGGAGATCGTCGAGGAGCTGCGCACCACGCGCGAGATCCGGATCGCCCTGAACCTCGCCTGGATGCCGCTCACGCCGCAGGGGCTCGTGTCCGGCCTGCTGTCCAAGCCGGCCCGCCTGGACGCCGCGGCGCCCGAGCTGTCGGCGCACGAGCGCGCGGCGCTGCTGCGTCCCGCCGACGCGCCGTGGACGCCGGCCGACGTCCCGCTGCTGGACGAGGCCGCCGAGCTGCTGGGCGAGGACGACCAGGCCGCCCGCGCGCAGGCCAAGCAGGACGCCGCGCAGCGCGCCCAGGAGCTGGACTACGCCCGGCAGGTGCTGCAGCAGTCGGGCAGCGGGCTGGTGTCCGCGGAGCTGCTGGCCGACCGGTTCGCCGCCACGGGCCCGGCCCTGACCACCGCCGAGCGCGCCGCCGCCGACCGCACGTGGACCTACGGGCACGTGGTGGTGGACGAGGCGCAGGAGCTGTCGCCGATGGCGTGGCGGATGGTGCTCCGCCGGGTGCCGACCCGGTCGCTGACCGTGGTGGGCGACGTCGCGCAGACCGCCACCGCCGCGGGCACCCGCGACTGGGCGGCGACGTTCGACCGGCTGCTGCCGGGCGGCTGGCGGCTCGCCGAGCTCACGGTGAACTACCGCACCCCCGCGTCGGTCACCCGCACCGCGGAGGCCGTGGGCCGGGCGGCCGGGCTGCCGCTCACCCCGTCGACGTCGGCGCGGGACGTCGAGGACGCGCTGCGCACCGAGCAGGTGGACGCCGCGGGGCTCGTCGGGGCGGTCGCCCGGCACGCCGCCGAGGCGCTCCAGGTGCAGGACGCCAGCGGCGCCGGCCGGGTCGCCGTGATCGCCGCCCCGGAGACGCTGCCGGCCCTGGCCGCGGCGCTGCCGGGCGCCGGCACCACCCGCGGCGGCAGCCCCGACCTGGACGCGCCGCTGACCCTGCTCACCCCGACCCAGAGCAAGGGCCTGGAGTTCGACGTGGTCGTGCTGGTCGAGCCCGCGGACGTGCTCAAGGGCGGTGCGGGCGACCTGTACGTCGCGATGACCCGCCCGACGCAGGCGCTGCGCGTGGTGCACACCCGGCCGCTGCCCGCCGGGTGGGACGACGGGCGGGACGACGCGCGGGACGACGGCCGGGACGACGGGCGGGGCTGACGGTGTCCGAGGACCGGGACCGGCTTGGAGCCGGGCAGCGCGGGGCGCACCATAGGGGCGTGCTACGCGCCCTGCTGCTCGAGAACCTGCATCCCGAGGCCCGCTCCATCCTGGAGGCGGCCGGCTACGAGGTCGTCACGCGCTCCGGCGCGCTGGACGAGTCCGAG
>JAPSIJ010000196.1:2366-5089 GCA_031178805.1 Cellulomonas sp.
CGGGGCGCACCATAGGGGCGTGCTACGCGCCCTGCTGCTCGAGAACCTGCATCCCGAGGCCCGCTCCATCCTGGAGGCGGCCGGCTACGAGGTCGTCACGCGCTCCGGCGCGCTGGACGAGTCCGAGCTCGCCGAGGCCCTCCAGGGGGTGCACCTGCTCGGCATCCGGTCCAAGACCCAGGTCACCGAGGCGGTGCTGGACGCCGCCACGGACCTGGTCGCGGTGGGCGCGTACTGCATCGGCACCAACCAGGTGGACCTGCACGCCGCCGCCTCGCGGGGCGTCGCGGTGTTCAACGCGCCGTTCTCCAACACCCGGTCGGTGGTGGAGATCGCGCTGGCCGACATCATCGCGCTGACCCGCCGGCTCACCGTGCTGGACCGCTCGATGCACGACGGCGTCTGGAACAAGTCGGCCGAGGGCGCCCACGAGGTGCGCGGCCGCACGCTCGGCATCGTCGGCTACGGCAACATCGGCACCCAGCTGTCCGTGCTGGCCGAGAACCTCGGCATGTCGGTGGTGTTCTACGACACCGCGGAGAAGCTGGCCCTGGGCAACGCCCGGCGCGCGCACTCCCTGGACGAGCTGCTGGACGTCGCCGACGTCGTCACGCTGCACGTGGACGGCCGCAGCGGGAACGCCGGCCTGTTCGGCGCGAAGCAGTTCGCCCGGATGCGCGAGGGCGCGATCTTCCTCAACCTGTCCCGCGGGTTCGTGGTCGACTACGCCGCCCTGCGCGACGCGGTGCTGTCCGGGCACGTGGCCGGCGCGGCGGTCGACGTGTTCCCCGTGGAGCCCAAGCGCAAGGGCGACCCGTTCGACTCCGAGCTGCGCGGCCTGCCGAACGTCATCCTCACCCCGCACACCGGCGGGTCCACCGAGGAGGCGCAGGAGGCGATCGGGCAGTTCGTGTCGAACAAGCTGCGCGACTACCTCGGCACCGGCACCACGATGCTGAGCGTCAACCTGCCGAACCTCACCCTGGAGCGGCGCGAGGGCGTGCACCGGCTCGCGTACCTGCACCGGAACGTGCCGGGCGTGCTGGCCGCGGTGAACGCCACGCTCGCCGAGCACGGCGCGAACATCGAGGGCCAGCTGCTCGCCACCCGCGGTGAGGTCGGCTACGTGGTCACCGACGCCGTCGCCGTGGACGAGGCCGTGGTGGACGCCCTGCGCGCCCGCCCGGAGACCATCCGGCTGCGCGTCGTCTCCTGACGGCGCACGGCGGGCCCCGGCGCCGGGCCCGGTAGCGTCGGGGCCGTGCACCTCGCCGACCCGGACCGCCACGACCGCCTCCCCCTGCGCCGCGCCGGCGGCCTGCCGCTGCCCGCGGTGACGCTGGGGCTCTGGCAGAACTTCGGCGACGCGACGCCGTTCGCCGCCCAGCGCGAGCTGGTGCTGCGGGCGGTGGACCTGGGGGTCGTGCACCTGGACCTGGCGAACAACTACGGCCCGCCGCCGGGCGCGGCCGAGGAGTCGGTCGGGCGGCTGCTCGCCACCGACCTCGCGCCGTACCGCGAGGAGCTGCTGATCGCCACGAAGGCGGGCTACCGGCAGTGGCCCGGGCCCTACGGCGAGCACGGCTCGCGCAAGTACCTGCTGGCGTCGCTCGACCAGTCGCTGCGCCGGCTCGGCGTGGACCACGTGGACGTGTTCTACAGCCACCGGTTCGACCCGAGCACGCCGCTGGCCGAGACCATCGGCGCGCTGCGCACCGCGGTGGACTCGGGGCGGGCCCGGTACGTCGGCATCTCGTCCTACTCGGCGCGGCGCACCCAGGAGGCGCTCGCCGTCGCCGCGGACCTGGGCGTCCCGCTCACCCTGCACCAGCCCTCGTACTCGATGCTGAACCGCTGGGTGGAGCAGCCGGCCGACGACGCGGGCGGCCGCAGCCTGCTGGACGTCGCCGGCGACGCCGGGATGGGCGTGGTCGCGTTCTCGCCGCTGGCGCAGGGCATGCTCACCCGGAAGTACCTGGACGGCGTCCCCGAGGGCTCGCGGGCGGCGCGCGGCGGGCCGCTGCGGCCGGAGTACCTCAGCGAGGAGAACCTCGCCCGGGTGCGGGCCCTCGCGGCGGTGGCGGAGGCGCGCGGGCAGTCGCTCGCGCAGCTGGCGATCGCCTGGGTGCTGCGCGACCCGCGGGTGACGTCGGTGGCGCTCGGCGCCCGGACGCCCGAGCAGCTCGCGGAGAACCTGGCGGCGGTGCACGGGCCGGCGCTGACGGACGCGGAGCTGGCCGAGATCGACCGGCACGCGGTGGACGCCGGCATCAACCTGTGGGGCTCGCGGTCCTCCGACCTGTGAGAACACTGTGCAGGACGCGGCGGTTGCCTGAGGCTACGCCCGCGTAACCTACGGCTGCGTAGGTTACGGTGGACCCGTGAGCGACTTCTCTCGTCCCTGGCACAGCTCGTACGCACCCGGCGTCCCGCCCGAGGTCGACGTGCCCGACGAGCCGCTGACGGCCGCGCTCGAGCGGTCGGCGGCCGCGTGGCCCGACCGGGTCGCCGTCGACTTCCTCGGCAGCGCCACCACCTACGCCGAGCTGGCCGACGCCGTCGCCCGCGGCGCGACCGTGCTGCGGGACCTCGGCGTGCGCGCCGGCGACCGGGTGGCCATCGCGCTGCCCAACTGCACCTCGCACGTCGTCGCGTTCTACGCGGCGCTGCGCCTCGGCGCGGTGGTCGTCGAGCACAACCCCACCTACACGGCCGACGAGCTC
>JAPSIJ010000197.1 GCA_031178805.1 Cellulomonas sp.
CCGCGGCCGAGCGCACCCGCCCCGACGTCTGCCTGCTCGACCTCGAGATGCCGGGCATCGACGGCGTGGAGACGGCGGCGCGGCTGGCCCGCACGGTCCCGACCCGCTGCGTCGTGGTCACCCGGCACGCGCGGCCGGGCGTGCTGCGGCGGGCGCTGCAGGCCGGGGTGGACGGGTTCCTGCCGAAGTCCCGCCCCGCGCAGGACGTCGCCGAGGTGATCCGCCTGGTCGCCGCCGGCCGCCGCTACGTCGACCCGGAGGTGGCGGCCGACGCGCTCGCGGACGAGCGGTGCCCGCTGACCGACCGGGAGCTCGACGTGCTGCGTGCCGGCCGGCGCGGGGAGACGATCGCGCAGATCGCGGCGGCCGTGTACCTGTCGCCGGGGACGGTCCGGAACCACGTGTCGTCCGTGCTGGGCAAGCTCGGGGTCGCCACCCGGCAGCAGGCGGTGCTGATGGCCGAGGAGCGCGGCTGGATCTGAGCCGTCAGAGCCGGAACGTGGCGATGCGCGCGGCCATCTCCGCCGAGCCGTCGGCGACCTGCCCCATCCCGCCGTCCACGCGGGCGAGGGCGCCGGCGCTGACGTCGGCGGCGGCCGCGACGCCGCTGATCGTGTTCGCGATCTCCCCGGCGCCGGTCGCGGCCTCGGCGACACCCCGGGACATCTCGGCCGTCGTGGCGGTCTGCTCCTCCACCGCCGAGGCGATGGTCAGCTGGTAGTCGTTGATCCGGGCGATGATCGTGGAGATCGCGTCGATCGCCGTGACGGCCTCGCCGGTGTCGCCCTGGATGGCGTCCACGCGGCGGGCGATGTCCTCGGTGGCCCGGGCCGTCTCGGTCGCGAGCTCCTTGACCTCGCCGGCGACGACGGCGAAGCCCTTGCCGGCCTCGCCGGCGCGGGCGGCCTCGATCGTGGCGTTCAGCGCCAGCAGGTTGGTCTGCTCGGCGATCGAGGTGATGACCTTGACGACGTTGCCGATCTCCTGCGACGACGCACCGAGGCGCGCGACGGTGGCGTTGGTGCCGGCGACGACGCCGGTGGCCTCGGCGGCGACCTTGGCGGCCTGGGAGGCGTTCTGCGCGATCTCCCGGATGCTGGCGCCCATCTGCTCCGCCCCGGCGGCGACGGTCTGCACGTTCCGGGACACCTGGGCCGCGGACTCCGCGACCTCGCCGACCTGCGCGCTCGTCGCCTGCGCGGCCCGGGCGCCCTCCGCCGACGCCGCGCGCAGCGCGCCGACCGTGCCGTCCGTCTGCTCGGCCGTGCGGGCGACCTGGCCGACCAGCGTGCGCATCGCGTCGATGGCGCCGTCCAGGGCCCGGCCGGCGCGGGCGATCTCCCCGCCGCCGGTCAGGCCGGTCCGCTGCGTGAGGTCGCCCTCCGCCATCGCGGCGGCGACCTCGGAGATCCGGCCCGCGGGGCGCGCGACGTCCCGGGTGACCTTCGCCCCGGCGGCCGCCGCGAACAGCGCGGCGAGCACGCCGAGCACGACGAGGCCCAGCCGGCCCCGCTCCTGCGCCGCGCGCTGCTCCTCCTGGAGCTGTGCGAGGCGACCGGACGCCGACTCCTGGATCTCGGCCGCGAGGGTGAGGATCCGGTCGTAGGACTCGCCGGCCGCGCCCTCGTTGATCGACTCCAGCGCGGCGGTGTAGTCCTCGGTCCGGCCGGTCCCCAGGAGCTCGACCACCTCGGTGTCACCGGCGAAGAACGCGTCCCAGGCGGGGGCCAGGGCGGCGAACGCCTCGGCCTCGGCCGCCGTGGCCCCGGTGGTGTCCAGGTCGGCCAGCCACGCGGTGACGTCCTGCTGCACCTCCCGCACGCCGGCGCGGTTGATGGTGTCCTCGCGCAGCCCGTCGGTCACGCCGTAGGCGGCGACGTCGGCGAGCACGAGCCCCTGCCAGCCGGTCGCGTCGGCGATCTGGAAACGGGCCTCCTCGGCGAGCCGCAGGATCCGCTGCGCCTGCTGGGTCTGCTCGGCGAACGAGCGCTGCACCTGCGCGGTGACCAGCCCGAGCGCGATCGCGAGGACCACCAGCCCGGTCAGGAGACCGAACACCACCGACATGCGGGCGCCGATCGACTGCCCGCTCCACCTGCTGACCACTGCCCGAACCACCCGACTGCGAGACGACCTGCCGACGGTCCCCATCGGCCGTCGCCGCGCGTCGTGCTGGTGTCCGGCCGGGTGAAGCCGCTCCGGGTGCCGGTCCCCGGGGCGCGACGTAGCGTCGGTCTCCCGCCGACACGTCAGGAGCGCGCCATGTCCGACATCCTGCCCGTCCGACCCCTCGCCCTCGTCACCGGTGCCTCCAGCGGCATCGGTCTCGAGCTCGCCCAGGACCTCGCCGAGCGCGGGTACGACCTGCTGGTCACGGCCGACGTGCCGGAGCTGGCCGTCGCCGCGGAGGGCCTGGGGCAGCACGGCACGGCCGTCCAGGCGGTGCAGGCCGACCTGGCGACCGCCGAGGGCGTCGCGACGCTGGTCGACGCGGTGGCCGCGCTCGAGCGCCCGCTGGACGTGCTCGCGCTGAACGCCGGCCGGGCGAAGGGCGGCGAGTTCCTGGACATCCCCCTGGCCGAGGACCTCGCGACGATCGACCTCAACGTCGTGTCGACGGTCCGGCTGAGCAAGGCGCTGCTGCCGGGCATGGTGCAGCGCGGGGGCGGGCGCGTGCTGATCACGTCCTCCACGGCCGCGCTGATGCCCGGCCCCTGGTACGCCGTCTACGCGGCGACGAAGTCGTTCCTGCTGTCGTTCGCCGAGGCGATCCGGCACGAGCTGAAGGACACCGGCGTCACCGTCACCGCGCTGCTGCCCGGGCCGACCGACACGGAGTTCTTCGAGCGCGCCGACATGGTCGAGACGCGCGTCGGGCAGAGCGGCAAGGACGACCCGGCGAAGGTCGCCCGCGAGGCGGTCGAGGGGCTGCTGGCCGGGAAGGACAAGGTCGAGGTGAAGTCCGTGCGCGCGAAGGGCCAGTCCGCGGCCGCCGCGGTCCTGCCGGACAAGGCGAAGGCCGCGATGCACGCCTCGTTCACGAAGCCGACGGAGTAGCCCGCCCCGCGGGCCGGGCGGCCGGCGCCGTGCGGCGGTCCGTGCGGAGCCGGTCGCGCAGCCGCGCGTTCTCGGCCTCCAGCCGCACGACCTGCTCGCGCAGCGCCGCCGCCCGGTGCTCCGCGTCCCGCAGCCGGCGGCGCAGCGCCACCTCGTGGTCGGCGACCGGCTCCGGCGGGACGGTCGCCTGCAGGGCGCGGATCCGCGTGGCGAACTCCCGGTGCTGGCGCAGGTAGGACACCGAGCAGTGCGCCGCGATGGCCAGGGACAGGAAGTCGAACGGCCCGCCCTCCTGCTCCGCGACCCGCAGCGCCTCCTCGACGTGCTCCCGCACCACCTCGGCGCGGTGCCGCGCCTGCCCGATCACGTCGCCCGCGGGCTCCGACCCTCCCTGCTGCACGGGAACACCATCCACCTCCGACCCCCGACGGGTCGAACCGGCCACCCGCCCTGGTCCCTGTCCCCGGTCCCCGGTCCCCGTCGAGTGGAAGGTCCGGCCCGACACGCGCGCGGCGTGTCGGGCCGAGCTCTCCACTCGGCGACCGGGGCCGGACCAGGTGGTTCGGCGCGCGCCGTCGGCGGGCGGGTGCCACCCTCACCCCATGAGCGGACACGTCCAGCAAGCGGCATCCCGCGCCGGTGACCACCCCCTGATCGAGAAGGGCGCCCGGCTCGGCTACGCCGCCAGCGGCGTGCTGCACCTGCTGCTCGCGTGGGTGACCGTCCAGCTCGCGTGGACCTCCGGCGGCGAGCAGGCCGACCAGTCGGGGGCGCTGCAGCAGCTCGCCGGCAACGGCTTCGGCAAGGCGCTGCTCTGGGTGCTGCTGGTGGGCTTCGTCCTGCTGGCGCTGTGGCAGGCGACCGAGGCGATCGCCTGGGGCGAGGCCGCCGACCGGGCGAAGGCGGCGGCCAAGGCGGTCGTGTACGCGGTCCTCGCGGTCACCACGGTGTCCGTGCTCTCCGGCGGGTCCGGCGGCGGCTCGCAGAGCACCACGGGCGGCCTGATGTCGTCCGGGTTCGGCCGGGTACTGATCGGTCTCGTCGGGGTCGGCGTGGTGGTCGTCGGCGGGTACCACGTGGTGAAGGGCTGGACGGAGAAGTTCCTCGAGGACCTGGAGTCCAGCCCCGCCCCGTGGGTGCGGACCGCCGGCAGGGTCGGCTACATCGGCAAGGGCGCGGCGCTCGCGGTCGTCGGCGTGCTGCTGGTCGTGGCCGCCGTGCAGAGCGACCCGGAGAAGGCGCAGGGCCTCGACGCCGCGCTGCACGCGCTGGCGGGTCTGCCGTTCGGCCCGGTGCTGCTCACGCTGGTCGCCCTCGGCTTCGCCGCCTACGGCGTGTACTCGTTCGGCCGGGGCCGGCACGCGAAGGTGTGACCCCCTTCCGGCCCGGCGCCGCGCGGGTCTAGCGTCGCGGCATGGGCCAGGTCATCGCCTCGGCGACCACGTCGCTCGACGGCTTCATCGCGCGCCGGGACCACGGGGTCGACGAGCTGTTCGGGTGGTACGACGACGGCGACGTCGTGGTGGAGAACCACGGCGACCTGCCACCGTTCCGGCTGACCGAGGCCAGCGCGGCGTACTGGCTCGCCTGGCGCGAGTCCCTGGGCGCGCTGGTCGTCGGCCGCGAGCTGTTCGACCTCACCGACGGCTGGGGCGGGCAGCACCCGCTCGGCGTGCCGTTCGTGCTGCTCACCCACCGGCCGGTGACCGGGTCCTCGGCGCTCGGGTCGCCGGACCTGGTGGTGCTGCACGAGGGGATCGGCGAGGCGGTCGCGGCCGCCCAGGAGCTCGCGGGGGACAAGGTGGTCGGCGTGGCCGCCGGGACGATCGCCTCCCAGGCGCTGCGCGCCGGGCTGCTCGACGCGGTGAACGTCGACCTGGTGCCGGTGTTCCTGGGCGAAGGGCGGCCGTACTTCACCGGGGACGTCGGCTGGCCGGCGGTGCTCGGCGACCCGACGTCGGTGGTGCGGGGGCGCCGGGTGACGCACCTGTCGTTCCCCGTGGTGCGCT
>JAPSIJ010000198.1:0-2273 GCA_031178805.1 Cellulomonas sp.
GTCTTCGAGTGGACCACCCCCACCGGACACACCTTCAGAGTCCGACCCGGCACCCGAGAACCCGTCGAACACCTCACCGCCGGCAGGCAACCACCCCACCCACCACCCTTCTGACCGACGCCGCGTCGCCCGGTGGCGCCGGCGTGCTCACGAGCCGACGACGGCGCCCAGTCCCTGCAGCTCCAGCACTGTCGAGCGGATCGCCGCCGCCGGCACCGATCCCCCACCGGCGAGAGCGGTCGCGACCGTGGCCGGCACCTCGGGGTCCGAGCACAGCACGACCGGCGAGTCGGCGACCGACTCCGGCAGCCGGCCGTGGGAGCCGCGGACCGCCCCGGCGTCGAGCGAGGTGGTGGACATCGCGTACCGCAGTCCGAGCCGCTTGCGGATCAGGTTCAGGCCGGCGCGCGCCTTGGCAGCCGGGTCGGCGAAGAACAGCTCCACCGGGTCGTAGCCGGGCTTCCGGTGGATGTCGACGCCGCGGGCGTAGTCGGGCGCGCGGTCGTCGTCGAGCCAGAAGTAGTACGTGAACCAGGCTCCCGGCTCCGCCACCACGACGAGCTCCCCGGAGCGCTCGTGGTCCAGCCCGTACGTCGCCTGCGCCGTCCGGTCGAGCACCTCGTCGACTCCCGGAACCGCCCGCAGAAGGTCCGCGACGCGGGCGACGTCAGCGGGGTCGGCGATGTACACGTGCGCCACCTGGTGGTCCGCCACGGCGAACGCCCGCGAGGTCCACGGGTCCAGCTGCTCGCCGTTCGCCTGCGTGTACACCTGCAGCAGTCCCTCCTCCCGGAGCACCCGGTTCAGGTGCACGGGCCGGCGCGCCGCCTCGATGCCGTACTCCGAGACGGCGAGCACCGTGGTGCCCCGGGCCTCGGCGTCGTCCAGCAGCGGCGTGAGCGCCACGTCGAGCGCAGCCGCCGCCGCGTCGGCCCGCGGGTCCTGGGGTCCGAACCGCTGCAGGTCGTAGTCGAGGTGCGGCACGTACGCCATCGTCAGGTCGGGCCGGCGCGTGTCCATCAGGTGCCGCGTGGCACCGACGATCCACTCGCTCGACGCGAGCGACGCCGTCGGCCCCCAGTACTGGAACAGCGGGAAGGCCCCGAACCGCTCGACGAGCTCGTCGTGCAGCGCCGGCGGCCGCACGTACGCGTCCGGGGACTTGCGCCCGTCCGCGTGGTAGACCGGCCGCGGCGTGACGGTGACGTCGGTGGACATCCCCATCGCGTACCACCAGCACACGTTGGCGGCGCTGTACCCGGGGCTGGCGCGGCGCGCGGTCTCCCAGACCTTCTCGCCCGCGACGAGCCGGTTGTGCTGGCGCCAGAGGTGCACCTCCCCGAGCTCGCGGAAGTACCACCCGTTGCCCACCACCCCGTGCCCGGCCGGTGGCAGGCCGGTGAGCATCGTGGACTGCACGGAGCACGTCACCGCGGGCAGCACGGTGTCGAGCCGGGCCTGCCACCCGCCGGCGGCGAGCCGCTGCAGCCGGGGCATGTGCGCGAGCGCGCGGGGGGTGAGCCCGACGACGTCGAGCAGCAGCAGCGGGGTGGTCATGCGGTCCTCCGGGTGGTCGGCGTGTGCTCGTCCTCGTCCCACCACGACCGCACGTCGAGATGCTCGACGGCCCAGCGCAGCTCGGCGGCGATGCCGGCGACGAGGTCGTCGGCGGCGCGGGCGGCGAGCTCGTCGGGCAGCACGGACCAGGTGTAGGTCTCGACGTCGAGGTGGGCGGCGTCGCCGTGCGGGCCGCGCAGGACGGCGGTGACGGCGTCGCGCAGCACGTCGGTGGTGGCGGCGAGGGGTGCGGCCGGCCGGTGGTGCAGCGGGACGTGCACGTGCACCCGCCAGGGTCCGGCGGCGGGCAGGTCGGCGAGGGCCTCGGGCAGGTCGTCGGCGGGGTGCACGGCTCCCCCGCTGAGCTCGCGCACCTGGTGCAGGTAGCGCTGCTCGGCGAACCGCGCGACGGCCTCCCGCGCGCCCGGGTCGCCGGGGTCGGCGACGTGCAGGGCGGCGGACGCCTGCACCTTCACGACGCGCAGCCCGGCCTGCCGGATCCGCCGGACGGCGGCGACGGGGTCGGCGAACGACACGGCGAGGTGGCAGGTGTCGAGGCAGACGCCGACGTGCTCGGGATCGATCTGCCCGTCGCCGGTGCCGGTGCGGGCGGCCAGCCAGTCGACGACGTCGGCGACGGTGTCGAGGACGCAGCCGGGCTCGGGCTCGACGGCGAGCCGGACGGTCCGCCCGGTGCGGGCGGCGAGGTCCCGCAG
>JAPSIJ010000198.1:2373-5029 GCA_031178805.1 Cellulomonas sp.
CGTCGCCGGTGCCGGTGCGGGCGGCCAGCCAGTCGACGACGTCGGCGACGGTGTCGAGGACGCAGCCGGGCTCGGGCTCGACGGCGAGCCGGACGGTCCGCCCGGTGCGGGCGGCGAGGTCCCGCAGGCCGGCGGAGACGGCGGCGAGCGCGCGCGTGGCGGCGGCGTCGTCGGCCTCGTCCCACGGCTCGCGCCACGCGAGCGGCAGCGTGGAGATCGAGCCGTCGACGCCGCCGGGCAGCAGGTCGGCGAGCACCTCGGCGCAGGCGAGGGTGTACGCGGCGCGCTCGGGCTGCGCCCAGGTCGGCCGGTAGACCGCGTGCTTGACGACGTCGGCGTGGAAGCCCCCGTACGGGAACGCGTTCAGCGTGTGCACGGTGAGCCGGTGCGCGGCGAGCGCGTCGCCCAGCCGAGCCCGGTCGTCCGCGCTGCCGGCGAGCTGGTGGGCGAGCGCGGCGGGCAGCCACAGGCCGACGCCGAGGGTGTCGAGCCCGGCGGCCTCCCGGACGGGGCCGGCGTACCGGTCGAGCTGGGCGAGCACGCCGTCCAGGTCCTCGGCGGGGTGGACGTTGGTGCAGTACGACAGCGGCATGCCGGTCACGCGCGCACCCCCCGCAGCACGGAGGAGCCCTCGAACTCCGCGGGCGCGGGCGCCTCGCCCGGGACGAAGCCCGGCACCGGGTCGAGGACGAGGTTGCCGGACTGGGCGTAGAACGCGACGGGGTTGCGCCAGAGCACCTGGTCGACGTCGTCCTCGGTGAAGCCGGCCTCGAGCATGGTCATGCCGGTGCGCCAGGTCTTGAGCGGGTCGGAGCGGCCCCAGTCGGCGGCGGAGTTCACGATCATCCGCTCGGTGCCGTGCTCGCGGAGCAGGGCGACCATCCGGGTCTCGTCCATCTTGGTGTCCGGGTAGATCGAGAACCCGGCCCAGGCGCCGGCGTCGAGGACGGCGGTGACGGTGGTCTCGTTCAGGTGGTCGACCAGGACGTGCTCGGCGGGGACGCCCGACTCCCGGACGACGTCGAGCGTCCGGCGGGTGCCGGCCTGCTTGTCGCGGTGCGGGGTGTGCACGAGCACGGGCAGCGCGGCGTCGCGCGCGAGCGCGAGCTGGTGGGCGAACACCTCGTCCTCGGCGGGGGTCATGGCGTCGTAGCCGACCTCGCCGACGGCGACGACGCCGTCCTTGGCGAGGTAGCGCGGCAGCAGGTCGAGGACCTCCCGGCACCGGGGGTCGTTGGCCTCCTTGGGGTTCAGCGCGAGGGTGGCGTGGTGCCGGATGCCGAACTGGGCCGCCCGGAACCGCTCCCAGCCGAGGAGGGAGTCGAAGTAGTCCCGGAACGAGCCGACGCTGGTCCGGGGCTGCCCGAGCCAGAAGGACGGCTCGACGACGACGCGGACGCCCGCGGCGTACATGGCCTCGTAGTCGTCGGTGGTGCGGCTGGTCATGTGCACGTGCGGGTCGAGGATGCGCATCAGGGCTCCTGGGGGGTGTCGGTGGCGTCGGCGGCGGGCCGGGCGCCGATCCGGGCGAGGTCGTCGGGGACGGGGCGGCCGGCGGCGCGGCGCTCGGCGGCGAGGTCGGTGGCCATCCGGGCGAGCTCGGCGTCGGCGCGGTCGTCGAGGCCCGCGACGGCGTCGAGGCTGGTCTGCTGGAAGACGAGCTTCACGACGGCGTGCCGCCAGGTGTGCTGGTCGAGGTGGGCGGCGGCGAACGGCCCGACGGCCGCCGCGACGAGCGCGGTGTCGTTGGCGCGCAGGGCGTCGGCGGCGAGGTCGCGGCCGACGGCGACGACCTCCCCGGGCAGCGCGGCGCCCACGGTCGCGGTCAGCACGTCGAGCCCGCGCAGGACGCCGCGCCGCTCGACGGCGTCGCCGTCCCGGTACAGGGCGACGAGGTGCTCGGCGAGGGCGGCGGCGGCCTCGGTCCGGGCGAGCGCGAGCACCACCGCGGCGCGCGCGGCGTCGTCGACGGTGCCGTGCACGGTGCCCGCGGGATCGACGTCGGGCCGCAGCGGGTCGCGCCCGACGCGGCGGCCGGCGAGCGGGAACACCGCGTCGGCCGCGTGCGGGTCGCGTCGTACCTCGGCGAGGGCGTCGGCGAGCCACCCGGTCGCCGGGGCGGTGGCCGCCCGGACGACGGCGGTCGGCGGCGGGGTGGGTGGTGCTGCGGGTGCGGACGACGTCATCGGCGTCATGGCGACCTCCAGGTCGACGGGTGGAGCGGGTGGTGCGGTGGAGCCCGTGGTGCGGGTGGTGCGGGGAGGGCGGCGTCAGGAGGCGGTCACCGCCCGGCGCGACCACGCGTCCCGCAGGGCGGCGTGGGCGGCGGCGACCTGGCGGGGTGCGTCCCAGGAGTGCCGGGGCAGCTCGACGGACACGATGCCGTCGTAGCCGCGGTCGGCGAGCCCGGCCAGGTCCGCGAGCGCCGCGGGCAGGTCGAGGTCGCCCTCGCCGAACGGCAGGTGCTCGTGGTGGCTGCGCGGCATGTCGTCGATCTGCACGTGCGCCAGGTGCGGGGCGGCGGCCGCCAGCGCCCCGGTGACGCCGCCGGGTTCGACGACGAGGCAGTGCCCGATGTCGACGGTGAGCCCGAGGGCCGCGGGGCCGCCGAGGTCGGCGTGCAGGCGCAGGCCGTCGGCGACGGTCTCCACGAGCA
>JAPSIJ010000199.1 GCA_031178805.1 Cellulomonas sp.
CCCGGATCCTCCGGCTCGCGTCCGCGGGCGTGCTGCCGCTGCTGGAGCGGCGCGGCGGCCCGCCCGTGCGGGTGGACCTGACCGACGTGCACACGGCCGCGCACTACCTCACCGAGGCGGTGGCCCGTCGCGCCGAGGGGCTGTACCACGTGACCAACGCCGAGCCCGTCGACCTGTACCCGTTCCTGCTGTCCGTGCTGCGCCGGCTCGGCGCCGAGCCGCGGACCGTGCGCGTGCCGCCGGCCCTGGTGCGCGCGCTCGCGGGGGCGGGGGAGCAGGTGTCCGCCACGCTGCTCGGCTACCGCGAGCCCCCGATCACCCGGTTCGGGGTGTCCGTGCTCTCCCGGTCCAAGACCTTCGACGTCCGCCGCACGCTGCGCGACCTCGGCGCGCCGTCGGTGTCGCTCGCGGAGAGCGTCGAGCGGATCGCGCGCGCCCGTGCGTGAGGCGGCGGCGCTCGCGGCCGCCGGGCTGCTCGCGGCGGTGCAGGCCGCGCGCCTGACCTCGGCCGCCCGCGCCGTGGCCGCGCCGGCGCCCGCGCCCGCGCCGGTCGGCGAGCTGGCGGGCGTCACCGTGCTGGTCCCGGTGCGGTCGGGCGACCCGCTGCTGCCCGCCACGCTCGCGGCGTCCGCGGCGACGCTCGCCCCCGCGCGGGTGCTGCTGCTCGCCGACGAGGACGACCCCGCGGGCGTCGCCGCCGCCGAGGCCGCGCGCGCCGCCGGCCCGCACGTGGCGGTGCGCCGCTGCCCGCCGCCGCCGGCCGGCGTGAACCCGAAGGTGCACAAGCTCGCGGCCGTCGCCCCGGACGCGGGCCCGCGGGTGCTGCTGCTGGACGACGACACCGTGCTGCCCCCCGGCGGGCTGGCGCGGCTCGCGGGCGAGCTCGACGGCGCCGACCTGGTCACCGGCGTCCCGGTGTACCGGGAGCAGGGCGGGCTGTGGTCCCGGCTGGTCGCGGCGTTCGTCAACGGCTCCGCCCTGCCGACCTACCTCCCGATGGCGCGGACCGGCCCGCCGGTCACCGTGAACGGCATGGTGCTGCTCACCCGCCAGGACGCGCTCGCGGCGGTCGGCGGGCTCGCGGCCGTGGCCGACGCCACCTGCGACGACTACGCGCTCGCCCTGGCCTACCGCGCGCACGGGCTCCGGATCGTGCAGTCCGCGCAGCCGGTGCACCTGACCACCACCGTGACGGGCCTGCCGGCGTACGCCCGCCTGCTGCGCCGCTGGCTGCTGTTCGGCGGCGAGGTGCTGCGCCGCGACGCGAGCCCGCGCCTGCTGGTGCTCGTCGTGCTGCCGGCCGTGCTGCCGGGCCTGGCGGCCGCGCTGGCCGCGTGGTCGGGCTCGCGGCGCGCCCGCGCCGCCACCGGGGCGGTGCTGCTGGGCAGCGCGGTGGGCACCCGCGCGCTGCGCCGGCGGGTGGGCCGGGAGGGCACCGGCGTGCTGGGTGTGCTGCTGGAGCCGGTGGCGGCCCTGCTGCTGCCGCTGCACGGGCTGACGGCCGCGCTCGGGCCGCGCCGGGTGGTGTGGCGCGGGCGGTCCGTGCGCGTCGGCGTGGGGGGCGCCGCCGCGGGCCCGGGCGGGGGCCGGCGATGAGGTGGCTGGACCGGCACGCGGCCTCGCCCTGCGTCGCGGCGCCCGCGGCGGCCCGCGCCGTGTGGCTGACCGGGCAGAGCTCGTGGCAGCACGCCCACCTGTCGCCCGGTCAGGTGGCCGTGCTGGCCGCGCTCGCGGCGGACGGCTGGACGCCGCTGCCGCTCGGCCTGCCCTGGACCGCGGCCGCCGCCGCGGGGGAGTACCGCCGCGCGCCGCTGGTCGCGGCGTCGCTGCGCAACGCCGCCCAGCACCTGGCCGCCCGGCCCGGCAGCCGGTTCGCGGCGCAGGTGGCGCGCCACCTGCAGCCGGTGCTCGACCGGACCGCCGACCGGCTGCTCCTGCTGTGCGGCAGCACCGGCGCGCAGCTGCTGGCCGTGGCCGCACCGCTGCTCACGGTCCCGCCCGGTCTGCGGGTGCAGGTGGTCGCGCTCGGCCCGGTCGGCCGGCTGCCCGCGGACGGCCCCTGGGAGGTGCACGTCGTGCGCGGCGACCGGGACCGGATCAGCCGCTGGGGCTGCCGGCGGCCGGCCGACGTCGTGGTGCCCGGGGGGCACCTGGACGCCGCGACGGGCCCCGCGGCCGTGGCGGCCGTGCGGCGGCTCACCGGCGCGGCCGTCCCGGAGGCCGTCCGGTGACCGCCCGGCTGCTGCTGGCGGCCCCGCCGTTCGCGGGGCACCTGAACCCGCTGCTCACCCTCGGACGGGGGCTGCGCGACCGCGGCTTCGACGTCCGGTTCGCCACCGGCGCCGCGAAGGCGGACCTGGTGCGGGCGCACGGCTTCCCGGTGCTGCCGCTGCTCGCGGACGACCCCGGCGTGTTCGACCGGATCTCGGACACCGCCGGCCCCGTCCGGTCCGACCCGCTGCTGCTCACCCGGCAGCTGCGGGCCAACCTCGCGCTGCTGCCCCGCGCGGACGCCGAGCTCGACGCCCTGGTCCGCCGGGACCGGCACGACGCGGTGCTCGCCGACTTCACCGCCCCCGTCGCGGGGCTGGTCGCCGAGCGGCACGGGCTGCCGTGGCTCACCACGATGCCGACGCCGCTGGCGCTGGAGACGCGCACCGGCACGCCGTCCTACCTCGGCGGCTGGGGACCGGCCCGGCACGCCGGCCACCGGGTGCGGGACGCGGCCGGCCGGGCCGCCACCCGCGCCGCCAAGCGGGGGATGCAGGCGGTGCTGCACCGCCGGTTCCGGGCGGCGGGCGTCTCGGTGTACCGGCCGGACGGCTCCGAGGCGGCGTACTCGCCGACCGCGATCCTCGGCCTCGGCATGCGCGAGCTCGAGCTGCCGCGCGACTGGCCGGCCGCGTTCCGGATGATCGGCCCGGTCACCGCGACGGCGGAGCCCTGGCCCGAGCCGCCGGTGCTGCCCGGCGGCCCGCTCGTGCTCGTCACCCTCGGCACGCACCTGCGCTGGGCCAAGCGGGACCTGGTGGCGCACGCGCGGGCGCTCGTGCCCGCGGCCGGCGGCCTGCCGGTGGTGGTCAGCCTCGGCGACGCCGGCCGGCGCTCGCCCCGCCCCCTGGCGGTCGAGGACGGCGTGCACGTGTTCGGCCACCTGCCGTACGACGCCGTCCTGCCCCGGTGCGCGGCGGTCGTGCACCACGGCGGGGCCGGGATCACCTACAGCGCCGTGCGCGCGGGCGTGCCCGCCGTGGTCTGCCCGCAGGACTACGACCAGTTCGACTTCGCGGCGCGCATCCAGGCGGCGGGTGCCGGCGTCCGCGTCCGGCGGCTGGGCACCCGGGCGGCCGCCGACGCGCTGCGGGCGGTGCTGGCCGCCGACCGCGCGCCGCTCGCCGCCCTGGCGCGGGCCGCGGCGGGGTACGACCCGGTCGCCGCGACCGCGGACGCCCTGGCCGACGCGCTGCGCTGAGGGTCTCAGCCCGCCAGCGCCGCCCGGGCGGCGACGATCGCGTCCTCGTCGTGCGACGGCAGCACGAGCACGTCCGGCCGGCGCCGGGCCAGCGCGTCCAGGGCCGCCAGCGTGCCGCGGTAGCGGGCCCAGTCGGCGGTCACGGCGCGGGCCACGGGGTGCGGCAGCTCGCCGTGGCTCACGGCGCGGGTGTGCCACGCGGCGTCGCCGACGAGCACCAGGTCGACGCCGGGCGTGCGCAGCACCAGCCCGAGGTGCCCGGCGCTGTGCCCGGGCAGCGGCAGCACCAGCACCCGGCCGTCGCCCAGCACGTCCCGGGCGCCGGCCAGCGGCGCCAGGTCGGCCTGGTCCGCCGGCGGCAGGTCGCCGGGGTCGACCACGCGGTCCGGCAGGTCGGCGGGCAGCAGCGCCGGCACCAGCCCGCGGCGGAGCCGGCCGACCCCGCGGGCGGACCGGGCCAGCGCCACGGCGCCGCGGTCCGCGACCACGCGGGCGCCGGGGAAGTCGCGCAGCCCGCCGACGTGGTCGGCGTGCAGGTGCGAGAGCACCACGGTGGTGACGTCGTCGGCGGCCACCCCGCGCGCGGCCAGCTGCGCGGCCACGGACTCCTCCGGGGTGACGTGCACGGGCAGCAGCGCGCCGTAGACCCGGTCGAGGCCGCGGGACACCGCCGCGCGGACCCGGGGCGCGTACCCGGTGTCGAACAGCAGCACCCCGTCCGCGTGCTCGACGACCGCGACGAGGGCGGGGAACCGCACCGGAGCGCGCCCGGCCCCGCGGCGGGCGACGCCGGCGGGGTGGGTGGTCCAGCCGGCGGTGAGCAGGTGGGTGCGCACGTCAGTACCGCAGCACGGTCGCGGACACGGTGAGCCCCGCGCCGGTGCCGAGCAGCAGCGCCGTGTCGCCGCGGCGCAGCCGCCCCGAGACGACGGCGTGGTGCAGCGCGGTCGGGACGGAGGCGGACACCTGGTTGCCGTGGTCCGCGAGCACGTCCACCACGGCCTCGGCGCGCACGCCGGTGCGCTCGCGCAGGTACCGCAGCCCCACGGCGCTGGCCTGGTGCGGGACGAGCACGTCCACGTCCGCCGGGGCGATCCCGGCGCGCTGCTCCACGTCGCGGAGGAACGCGGGCACGGTGCGCGCGACGTGCCGCAGCAGCACGGCGCCGTCCATCCGGAACAGGTACGCCGCGGGGTCCGGCGGCGGCGTGAGGGTGTTCCACCGGGTGCCGCCCGCCTCGATCCGGCAGGCGCGCCACGCCTCCGGCCAGGTGGCGGACCGGGACGCCAGCACCGCCGAGGACTGCCCCGGTCCCGCGGGCCCGAGCACGACCGCCGCCGCGCCGTCGCCGAACAGGGCGCTGCTCTCCGTCTCGGCGTGGTCCAGGCCCTTGGAGGCGATCTCGGTGGCGACGACCGCGACCCGCTCCCAGCGGCCGGACGCGATCCCGGCCGCGGCGATCCCGAGGCCGGTGAGGAACCCGACGCAGGACGCGTTGACGTCGAACGCCTCGGTCCGGCCGCCCGGCGCGCCGAGCGCG
>JAPSIJ010000200.1 GCA_031178805.1 Cellulomonas sp.
GCGCCGACGGCGGCCCGCTCGCCGGGCGGCCCGCCGCCGTGCCGCTGGTGCAGGCGGACGCCCGCGCGCTGCCGTTCCCGGACGCGTCGTTCGACGTCGTGTTCACCGCCTACGGGGCGATCCCGTTCGTGCCCGACGCGCGACGGGTGCACGCCGAGGCGGCGCGGGTGCTGCGGCCCGGCGGCCGCTGGGTGTGCTCGGTGACCCACCCGGTGCGCTGGGCGTTCCCCGACGACCCCGGCGAGCGCGGGCTCACCGCCGACCGGTCCTACTTCGACCGCCGGCCGTACGTCGAGACCGACGAGCAGGGCCGGGTGCTGTACGCCGAGTACCACCGCACCCTCGGGGACCACGTGGCCGACCTGGTCGGCGCCGGCCTGGTGCTGGACGCGCTCGTCGAGCCCGAGTGGCCCGCCGACCACGACCGCACCTGGGGCGGCTGGAGCCCGCTGCGCGGCCGGCGCATCCCCGGCACCGCGATCCTGGTGGCGCACCGCCCCTGACCGGACAGGGCCCGGCCGAGGCCCGACCGGGGCCCCGGCCGGCGACGGGACGCCCGGCTCAGTGCCCGGCGTCGTGCCAGCTCGGGCCGACGCCGACCGAGACGTCCAGCGGCACGGACAGGTCGTACGCCGAGCCCATCTGCTCGCGCACGAGCGCCTCGACGGCGTCCCGCTCCCCCGGCGCCACCTCGAGCACGAGCTCGTCGTGCACCTGCAGCAGCAGCCGGGACGCCAGCCCCTGGCGGTCGAGCTCGCGCTGCACGCCGAGCATGGCGAGCTTGATGATGTCCGCGGCGCTGCCCTGGATCGGGGCGTTCAGCGCCATCCGCTCGGCGGCCTCCCGGCGGATCCGGTTGTCGCTGGTGAGGTCGGGCAGGTAGCGCCGGCGGCCGAGGATGGTCGCGGTGTACCCGGTGGCGCGGGCCTCGGCGGCCACGCCCTCCAGGTAGTCGCGCACGCCGCCGAACCGCGAGAAGTAGTCGCGCATCAGGGCGGACGCCTCGGCGACGTCGATCTTCAGCTGCTGCGACAGGCCGTAGGACGACAGCCCGTACGCGAGGCCGTAGCTCATCGCCTTGATCTTCGACCGCTGCGCGCTGGTCACCTCGTCGGTGGCGACGCCGAACACCCGCGAGCCGACGTAGGAGTGCAGGTCCTCGCCCGCGGTGAACGCCTCGATCAGCCCGGCGTCGCCGGACAGGTGCGCCATGATCCGCATCTCGATCTGCGAGTAGTCGGCGGTCAGCAGCGTCTCGTACCCGGGGCCCACCACGAACGCCCGGCGGATCTGCCGGCCGGCCTCGGTGCGGATCGGGATGTTCTGCAGGTTCGGGTCGGTGGACGACAGCCGGCCGGTGGCGGCGATCGTCTGCTGGAAGGTGGTGTGGATCCGCCCGTCGCCCGCCACCGAGCGCAGCAGGCCCTCGACGGTCTGCCGCAGCCGGATGGCGTCGCGGTGCGCGAGCAGGTGCTCCAGGAACGGGTGCCCGGTGCGGGCGAACAGGTCCGCCAGCGCGTTGGCGTCGGTGGTGTAGCCGGTCTTGGTCTTCTTGGTCTTCGGCATGTCGAGCTGGTCGAACAGCACCTCCTGCAGCTGCTTGGGCGACCCGAGGTTCACCTCCCGCCCGATCGCGTCGTACGCCTCGCCGGCGGCGCGCTGCACCACGGCGTCGTACTCCTTCTCCAGCGCGGTGAGGTAGCCGGCGTCCGCGGCGATGCCGACGTGCTCGACCCGCTGCAGCACGCCCTCCAGCGGCAGCTCGACGTCGCGCAGCAGGTGGTCGGCGCCGCGGTCGACGAGCTGCTCGCCCAGCACGTCCACCAGGTCCAGCACCGCGGCGGCGCGCACGGCCCCGCGCGCGCCCTCCGCCGAGCCGTCCAGGTCGAGGTCCAGCGCGCCCTGGCCGCCCGCGTCGGCGACCGCGCCGAGCTCGCGGCGCAGGTAGCCGATCGCCAGGTCGGGCAGGTCGTAGCCGCGGCGGTCGGGCTGCAGCAGGTACGCGCCGAGCTCGGTGTCGAACTCCACGCCGGCGAGCGTCAGGCCCCGGCCGGCGAGCGCGTGCCACGCCTCCTTGGCGGCGTGCAGCACCTTGGGCTGGGCCGGGTCGGCGAGCCAGGCGGCCAGCGCCGCCTCGTCGTCGGGGACGATCTGCGCGAGGTCGTAGGCGACGGCCTCGTCGCCCACGACGAGGGCGATGCCCCAGGCGTCACCGCCCGCCGGGGACGCCGAGCCCTGCACGTCCACGCCGGTGCGCACGCCCGCGTGCCGCGCCAGCCACGCGGCGAGCCCGCCGTCGACCGGCGTGACGAGCGCGGGGCCCTCCGTCGCCGCGGCGACCTCGACGGCGCCGCCGTCCTCGTCGGGCAGCATCGCGAACAGCCGGTCGCGCAGCGTCCGGAACTCGAGCTCGTCGAGGATCGTGTGCAGCGCCTCGCGGTCCCACGGGCGCGCGGCCAGGTCCTCCGGGCCGAGCGGCAGCTCGAGGTCGTCGAGCAGCCGGTTGAGCCGGCGGTTCAGCAGCACCTGGTCGAGGTTCGCACGCAGCGACTCCCCCGCCTTGCCGGTGATGCGGTCGACCGACGCGACGACGCCGTCCAGGCCGTCGTAGGTGCTGATCCACTTGGCGGCCGTCTTCGGCCCCACGCCGGGGACGCCGGGCAGGTTGTCGGAGGTCTCGCCGACCAGCGCGGCGATGTCCGGGTACCGGGCCGGCGGCACGCCGTACTTCGCCTCGACGGCCTCCGGCGTCATCCGGGCCAGCTCGGAGACGCCCTTGACCGGGTACAGCACCGTGACGCGGTCCGTGACGAGCTGCAGGGTGTCGCGGTCGCCGGAGCAGACCAGGACGTCCATCTCCTCCGCCGCGCCCTGCCGGGCCAGGGTGGCGAGGATGTCGTCCGCCTCGAAGCCCGGCTTGTCGAGCACCGGGATGTGCATGGTCTCCAGCACGCGCCTGATGACGTCCACCTGGCCGCGGAACGGCTCCGGGGAGGCGTCGCGGTTGGCCTTGTACTCGGTGTACTGCTCCGAGCGGAAGGTGGTGCGGCCGGCGTCGAACGCCACCGCGACGTGCGTGGGCGCCTCGTCCCGCAGCAGGTTGGCGAGCATCGACACGAACCCGAACACCGCGTTGGTGGGCTGGCCGGTCGACGTCGCGAACTTGTCGACCGGGAGGGCGAAGAACGCCCGGTAGGCCATCGAGTGGCCGTCCACCAGCAGGAGTCGCGTCGCGTCAGTCACGGGTGCCAACCTATCGGGCATGACCGACACCGACGCGCTCGCGCTGACCCCGCCCCCGGGCACGCTGATGGACCGGATGGGCATCGAGCTGCTGGAGGTGTCGGCGGACCGGGCCGTGGGCACCATGCCGGTCGCCGGCAACGTGCAGCCGTTCGGGCTGCTGCACGGCGGCGCCTCGGCGGTGCTGGCCGAGACGCTGGGGTCCTACGCGGCGAACGCGCACGCCGGGCCGGGCCGGCGCGCCGTGGGCATCGAGCTGAGCTGCACCCACCACCGCTCCGCCACGGAGGGCGTGGTGACGGGCACGGCGACCGCCGTGCACCGGGGCGGCCGGGTCGCGACCTACGACGTGGTGGTCGAGGACCCGCGCGGCCGGCGGGTCTGCTCCGCGCGGCTGACCTGCATGCTGATCGACGTCCGGCCGGGCTGAGCGGCCTCGGTCGCCTGCGCGGCCCGCCCCGCGCGGGCGCGCCGGCGGCGGGCGATCAGGTCGTCCAGGCCGCTGCGGCCGGCGCGACGGCCCGGCGTCGGGGCGTCCGCGTCCAGGCGGCGCTGCAGCACCTCGGTGCTGACCACGCGGTGGGCGGCCGCCGGCGCGAAGCCGAGCCGGGCGAGGAACCGGAGCATCCCGCGCGCGCCGGGCAGCGGGACGGCGAGCACGTCGGTCGCGCCGACCCGCTGGGCCTCCTCCACCACGCCGCCGAGCAGCGCGTGGCCGACCCCGCGGCGCCGGGCGCCCTCGGCGACGTACACGGCCTCGATGGACACCGTGACCTCGTCGGTGAACAGGCTCGGCCCGACGATCCGCGCCAGCACCAGCCCGCACACCTCGCCGTCCAGCAGGCCGACCAGGCCGCAGGCACCGGGTTCGCCGACGAGCGCGCCGATCTGGTGGCGCAGCCGGTCGCCGTCGTCGGTGCACAGCTGGGAGCCGACGAGCGACTCCGCACGCGCGGCGAGGCTGAGGGAGACGAGGACGTCCAGGTCCTCCGGGCGGGCAGGACGGACGGCGACGGGCGAGCGCACGGTTCGACGGCCTCCAGACGGATCTTCGACGGGCACGGCGACGTCGGCGTCGTCGTGAGCCTGCTGCGCCCCCCGCGGCATCGCCCGATCATGACGCACGGGCGGTGCTCCTGCCTAGTCGCACCGGGCCCCGGACGCGGGTGGACCCGGCGGAGGCGCTGGTCACGCGCGCGCGGTGTGGCCGGACTCACCCCTGCGGGTGAACGTGCGTCCGTCCGGGCGACGGGGGCCGCGCGCGCGTGCGACGCTCCGTGCGGCACCCGGGCGCCCCGCAATGACGCGAATGCCCCGAACACGGACGTCATGAACCGGAAACAATTCGTCCCTACTGTCTCGCCCCACCGGCGTGCAGGAACCCACGGAAAACCACATTCCTGGTTCGTTTCTGCCGCCGGCCGTGCTGTGCCCATGTGCCCACTGCCGACCCACGACCGGACGGAGGACCAGGTGCGCCGAGCCGCGACCAGGGACCGTTCCACCGCCAGGGTGCTCCTCGCCCTCGGCGTGCTCCTCCTCTCCTGCTTGTTCACCGTCGCCGCGCCGGGCACCGCCCGCGCGGACGCCGCCGGGTGCGTCGCCGACGCCGCCACCGGCTGCATCAACGGCACCATCCGCACCGCCGACCAGCAGCCCGCCGTGGGCGTCGTCCTCGACGTCGAGGGCCCGGGCGGCACCAGCCGGGCCACCACCGACGCCGAGGGCCGCTGGAGCGCCGCCGT
>JAPSIJ010000201.1 GCA_031178805.1 Cellulomonas sp.
GCCGCTCGGCGGCGTCCGCGTCGGCGAGCACGTCGAGGTCGAGCACCTCGTCCTCGAGCGCCGCCACCGTCCGGCCCCGGGTGACCAGGTGCCGGCGCTGCACGACGCCGTCCGGCCGGGCCGACGTGGCCCGGTAGAACGACTGCGCGGCGGGCGCGCGCCAGTCGGTGAGCATCGACGTGTGGTCGTCGTCGTTCAGCCCGATCCGGCCGATGTACCGGCGGCCGCCCTCGGCGAGGTCCAGCCGGCCGAACGCCAGCCGGTCCTCGACGGCCTCCAGCCGCGCCAGCCGGTCCTCGTACAGCGTGGCGAAGGCGTCCCGCTCGGAGCGGTTCTGCGGGGAGCCCGACGGTCCCACCCGGCGGACCTCCGCCAGCCGCTCCCGCGTCGCCGCCCGCAGCGTGTCCAGCCGGGCGTACAGCCCGTCGACGACCTCCTGCTCGGCCGCCAGCTGCGCCTCGATCCCGGTCACGCCCGCTCCCGTCGGTCGGTCCACGCGGCGCCCCCGCGCCACCCGTGCTGCCGCGCGCGACCGGCGACCCGGAGGGGTCGCCCGGCGCGAGCGGCCGTCCATTATCCGCCATCCGCGGCCCGTCGCGTCACCCGCGTCCGCGCCCGGCCGCCGGGTGGGAACACGGCGCGCCCGCCGGGTGTTCTCCCTGCAGGTCGCCCCGGGCACGGGGCACGCAGGACACGAGCGCAGGAGGACCCATGCTGGACCCGAGCGAGATCTACGCCGTCGACCCGGCGGTCGCCGCCGAGGTCGAGGCGCGGACCGCCGGCGGCACCGGCCCCGTGCTGGTGCACGCCGTCCGCGGCTTCGTCGACGCCGGCGGCGCCGGGCGGCTGTCCGCCGAGCACCTCACCGAGCAGCTGCCGACCGAGCGCCTGGCGACGTTCGACGTCGACCAGCTGCTCGACTACCGGTCGCGCCGCCCCACCGTCACCTTCGACTCCGACCACTGGGGCGAGTACGACGAGCCCGAGCTGGCGATCGACCTGGTGCGCGACACCGCCGGGGTGCCGTTCCTGCTGCTGCACGGCGTCGAGCCCGACGTGCAGTGGGAGCGGTTCGCCGCCGCGGTCCGGCAGATCGTCGAGCGGTTCGACGTGCCGCTGACCGTCGGACTGCACGGCATCCCGATGGGCATCCCGCACACCCGCCCGCTGTCGGTGACCGCGCACGCCAACCGCCCCGAGCTCGTCGCCGACTACACCTCGTGGTTCGGCACGGTGCAGGTGCCCGCGGACGCCGGCTCGCTCCTCGAGATCCGCCTGGGGCAGTCCGGGCACGACGCCATGGGCTTCGCGGTGCACGTGCCGCACTACCTGGCGCAGTCGCCGTACCCGCAGGCGAGCATCACCGGCCTGGAGCACGTGCAGCGCGCCGCCGGCCTGGAGCTGGACCTCGGGGCGCTCGCGGCCGCCGCGGAGGAGACGCTGCTCGAGGTGGAGCGCCAGGTCGAGGACTCGCCCGAGGTCGCCACCGTGGTGCACGCCCTGGAGCAGCAGTACGACGCCTTCAGCCGGAACATCGGCCGGCCGAGCCTGCTCGCCGAGACCTCCGAGCTGCCCACCGCCGACGAGCTCGGCGAGGAGTTCGAGCGGTTCCTGGCGGAGCAGCGCGGCGACGGCGCCTGAGCCGCACGCGCACGAGGAGGGCCCGCACGGGGCGGTGACCGCCGCCCCGTGCGGGCACTCCGGTGCGTGGCCGGGCGCGCGGGCACGGCAGAATGGCGTCACGTGACCTCCGACCGCCGCGCGCTGCTCGTCTGGACCGTCGGCGTCGGCGCGTACGTCGTCGCGATCATGAACCGGTCCTCCTTCGGGGTGGCGACGCTCGAGGTCTCCGAGCTGTTCGGCGTCTCGTCGGCGCTGCTGGCCACGATGGCCGTGGCCCAGCTCGTGGTCTACGCCCTGCTGCAGGTGCCGGTCGGGGTGCTGCTGGACCGGTACGGACCGCGCGTGCTCGTCGCCACGGGCGCCGCCGTGATGGCGGGCGGGCAGGCCGTCCTGGCGGTGGCCCCGTCCGCCGGCTGGGTGCTCGCCGGCCGGGTGCTGGTGGGCGCCGGCGACGCCCTGACCTTCGTGTCGGTCGTCCGGCTGGTGCCGGCCTGGTTCGCCGCCCGGCGGGTCCCGGTGATGACCCAGCTGACCGGGAGCATCGGCCAGCTGGGCCAGGTCGTCTCCGCCGTCCCCGTCGTCGCGCTGCTGCACGCGGAGGGCTGGCGCACCACGTTCCTGTCGGTCGCCGCGGTCGGCGTCGTGGCCGCGGTCGCCGTGCTCGCCCTGGTGCGGGACTCCCCGGCCGCCGCGGGCGTGCTCGCCGCCGGGACCGCCGACGCCGCCGCGCGCCGGGCCGGCCTGCTCCGGCTGCGCTGGCGCCCCGCGCGCGCCGCGGCCGCCCGCGAGCCCGGGGCCCTGCGCGCGGTGCTCCGGGACCCGGGGGCGCGGCTGGGGTTCTGGATGCACTTCACCGGGCAGTTCTCCAACCACCTCGTCGTCCTGCTGTGGGGCTTCGCGTTCTTCGTCGAGGGCCAGGGCCGGACCGCGGGGGAGGCGAGCGCGCTGCTCACGCTGAACGTCGTGGCGGCCGTCGTCGCCGGTCCGGTGATCGGCCTGGTCGTCGGCCGGCACCCCCGCACGCGGATGCCGATCGCCGTGGGCACGGCGGTCGCGATCGCCCTGGTCTGGCTCGCGGTCGCCCTGCCCGCCGACCCCGTGCCCCTGGCGGTGCTCGGCCTGTTCGTCGTGGTGATCGCCGTCGGCGGCCCCACCTCGCTGATCGCCTTCGACGTCGCCCGCTCCTGCACGCCGCCGGCGCGGCTGGGCACGGCCACGGGGTTCGTGAACACCGGCGGGTTCGTCGGCGCGCTCGTCACGATGCTCGTGGTGGGCGTGGCGCTGGACCACGCCGCGGGCGGCGGCCCGCGGGACCTGGACGCGTTCCGGGCCGCGTTCGCGTGGGTCGCCGTGCCGTGGCTGGTGGGGGTCGCGGGGATGCTGCTCGGCCGGCGCCCGGCGCGGCGCGCCCACCCCGGGCTCGACGTCTGACCCGCGCGGCGACCCGCCGCCGCACCCCTCCCGACCGGTCGGTCGGTGTGGTCGTCCTGTGACCGGGCCGTGACCGGATCGTTGTCAACGGCCCCGATCAGGGGGCGGCAGAACCGTGGCGCTCCGATGACCTGCGTGAGAAGATCGCCGTGTTGCAGTGACGTACTGACGCTTGACCGGCGCCGACGCGAAGCCCCCGGGCGGACCGCCGGCACCTTCCAGCCATCCGGCTGGTCCCGGTGCAGGACGCGGGATAGGCATTGCGGCACGGTCCGGGGCACGAGGTCCCGCACCGTCACCGGATGGGACAGAAGGACAAGAACATGGCACAGGGTGCTGTCAAGTGGTTCAACGCTGAGAAGGGCTACGGGTTCATCGCCCAGGACGGCGGCGGCGCCGACGTCTTCGTCCACTACTCCGCGATCGACTCCCAGGGCTACCGCTCCCTCGAGGAGGGGCAGCGCGTGGAGTTCGAGATCACGCAGGGCCCGAAGGGCCCCCAGGCCGAGCAGGTCCGCCCGCTCTGACCGAGCCGGACGGCTCCGTCACCACGGAGACTCCGCGACGAGGCCGCACCCCTCCGGGGGTGCGGCCTCGTCCGCGTTCCGGGCGTCCCCGACCGGCTCAGTCGTCGTCGGCACCGGGCTCGGGCGCCAGCTCGGGCGCGGCGTCCCGCAGCGGGGCCGTGCGCCCGGCGAACACGTCCAGCTCCTCGCCGGCCAGCAGGCGGGCCGGCACCGGCAGCGACCGCAGGTCCCGCGCCAGGCCCGCGTCCGCGAGCAGGTCCGGGTCGTCGGTGCCGACGACCACGATGTTGCCGTAGCGCCGCCCGCGCAGCAGCGACGGCTCCGCCACGACGGCCACGTGCGCGAACACCGCGCGCGCCGTCGCCGCCTCGGCGCGCGCCAGCGCGAGCGGCGGCCGGTCGGCGCAGTTCGCCAGGTACACCCCGCCCGGGCGCAGCACCCGGGCCACGTCCCGGACGAACTCCTCGGTCGTCAGGTGCGGCGGCGTGCGGTCGCCCGCGAACACGTCGCGCAGCACCGCGTCGGCGCTCCCGCCGGGCAGCGTCGCCAGCTCCGCCCGGGCCTCGCCCGCGCGCAGCCGCAGCGCCGGGGACCGGGGCAGGTCGAACCACTCGCGCACCCGCTGCACCAGCACGGCGTCCAGGTCGACCGCGATCTGCCGGGCGCCGGGGAACCGGGCGTGCGCCCAGCGCGCCATCGCGCAGCCCGCGGCCCCGAGGTGCACCGCGCGCAGCGGCTGCCCGCCGTCGGGCAGGTGGTCGAGCACCGCCGCCATCTGCTGCATGTACTCGAAGTCGAGCCGCAGCGGGTCCGCCAAGTCGAGGTGCGAGCTGGGCACGCCGTTGACGAGCAGGGTCACGGCGCCGGGGTCGTCCGGGGAGCGCTGCACCTCGGCCGTGCCGGTCGCGATCGGCACCGGCCCGTCCGGCCAGCGCTCCTCGGGGGCGCCGCCGCGGCCGCGTGTCGGTGGCCGGTGGGACGCTGGTCCCCGGCTCGGACGCCCTGACCTGCTGGAACCCCCGGACCGGTCACGCGACGCCATCCGCCCACGGTACGGGTTGACGCGTTCGAACAGGTGTTCGATACTGGAGACGTCGAGAGAAGGAGGTGCGCGATGCCGGTCAGGACCCTTCGTGCCCCGAGGAGCGCCACGCCGGGGCTGTCCGGTCGCGGTGCGGAGCTGCTGGAGCGCGCCGACGCCGAGCTGGTGGCCGCGCAGTTCTCCTCCGAGCCGTGGGAGCAGTTCACCCACGCGCACCTCGCCGCGCTCCGCGCCGGCGCCGCCGTGCTCTCCGAGCGCCGGCCGCAGTCGGGACGCCGGGCGCCGCGCACCGTGTGGGAGCTGCTGGACGCGGTCGCGCCCGAGCTCGGCCGCTGGTCGGGCTACTTCGCCGCGGGCGCCGGCC
>JAPSIJ010000202.1:0-2762 GCA_031178805.1 Cellulomonas sp.
ATCGTGCAGCACGAGACGGACCACCTGGGCGGCACGCTGTACCTCGACCGGGCGCACCTGCGCTCGCTGTCCGCGACCGACGACCTCGGCGCGCACTGGGCGACGGAGCCCCGCCCCGCCGAGGCGGCGCGCACGCTGGGCTTCCCGCTCGACGGCTGAGCCGTCCCGCCCGACCCGGGCCCGAAGCGTTCACCGGACCGTCGCCCAATCCCCGTGACCCGTGTCGGTGCGCCGTGGTGGACTGCTGGCGTGGGCCCGGCCGCCGGTGGCGCCGCGGGGACCACGCGGGGTCCGTCGCAGGGCGGACCCGGTGGGGCAGCAGGTCGGCCCGGGGACCGATGCCGCGACGCGGGACCCCGGCGACGATGGGGGGAGGACCAGGGGGCGCTCGGGGGTGTCCCCCATGTCGCGGTCCACGTCGCCCGCCTAGCGTGGACGACGGCCGGTTGGAGCGACGACGACACGGGAGCTGATGCGACGTGCTGCAGGACTGGATCAGCGCCGTCACGGACTGGGTGCCCGCGCTCGCGGAGTCGCTGTGGGTGTACCCCGCCCTCATGCTGTTCGCCACGATCGACGGCTTCTTCCCGCCGATCCCCAGCGAGTCGGTCGTCATCGCGCTCGCCTCGCTGTCGATGTCGCAGGGGCAGCCGCACCTGGCGCTGATCGTGCTGGCCGGCGCGCTCGGCGCGTTCGCCGGGGACCAGATCGCCTACCAGATCGGCAGCCGCGTCGACGTGCACCGGCTGCGGATCTTCCGCACCCCGAAGGGCCGCAAGGCGCTGGCCTGGGCCGAGCACGCGCTCGCGCACCGCGGCTCCTCGTTCATCCTCGCCGCGCGGTACATCCCCATCGGGCGGGTCGCGGTCAACATGACCGCCGGCGCGCTGGGCTACCCGCGCAAGCGGTTCGTCGGGCTCACCGCGCTCGCCGCCGTGACCTGGGCGGGGTACGGCACGCTCGTCGGCGTGGGCGCCGGCCTGTGGCTGGCCGACCACCCGACGCTCGCCGTGGTCGCCGGCGTGGTGATCGGCACGCTCGCGGGGTTCGGGATCGACTGGGTGCTGCGCCGCTGGACCGGCATGCGGGAGGTGCCGCTCGCGCGGGCGGAGGAGCCGGAGCCCCCGCCGGCCGCGCGCCCCGTCCCCGCGGTGGTGCTCCCCACGGCCCCCGTGCCCGCCGCGGCCGCGCCCGCCGGCCCCCGCTGCGACCCCGCCGACTGACCGCGGGTCACGTCCCGGCAACGATCCGCCCGCCGTCGCTAACGATCCGGCATCACCGCGGTCTCCCGCCCCGCCCCCGCGCCTACGCTCGGTGCGGGCCACGACGGCGTCGCCCCCAGTGACGGGAGGCCGGGCGCACGCCCGCGCCTCTCGTCCCGGGCAGCGGAGGCGACGAGAGGGCGACGGACCATGGCACCAGGGCACCGTCGTGCACCCCGGACGCGTCCCGCCCGTGCCCGCCGCGCCGGGGCGCCGGCCGTCCTCGCGGTGCTCCTCGGCGGCGCGCTGACCGCCTGCTCCGGCGGTGCCGACGCCGGCCCGGCCACCGCGGCCGACGCGACCCGCACCGCCGTGGCCTCCGGCGCGGACTGCCTGGCGCCGCAGGTCCTCACCGCCCTCGGGTTCGACGCCGACGGGTACACCGGCACCCCGCACCCCGCCGCGCCCGACGCCGGCCCGGTGCCGGACGGGTTCACCGCCGTGTCGGCGCTGCTGTGCAGCACCGGCGAGGTGCTCACCGACGGCTCCGGCCGCTGGGCCGCCGTCACCGCGACCCGGCTCGAGGGCGACGTCCGCCCGCTCGTCGACGCCCTCGGCAGCACGGCGACCGCCGCGCCGGCGACCACCACCCCGGCGTGCGCCGCGGACGCCGAGCGGGCCGACCTGTGGCTGGTGGACGCCCTGGGCGCGGCCGTCCGCGTCGCCCTGCCGGGCGGCGGCTGCGGCGCCCTGCCGACCGACGTCGCCGCGGGCCTGGACGCGCTCGACGCCGTGGACGTCGAGCACTCGCCGGTCGCCCTGGTGGCGCCGCGCGCCACGACCGCGCCGGGCTGAGTCGGCGCCCGGCGCCCGGCGTCAGAGCTTGCGCAGCCGCGCGCGGCGCACCGAGTGGTCCGGCCCCTTGGTCAGCACGAGCGTGGCGCGGCTGCGGGTCGGCAGCACGTTGCGCACCAGGTTGGGCGCGTTGATCGCGTCCCAGATGCTCTCGGCGCGCGCCACCGCCTCGGCGTCGCTGAGGCCCGCGTACCGGTGGAAGTAGGACTCGGGCCGCGCGAACGCCGTCGACCGCAGCGACAGGAACCGGTCGACGTACCACTGCCGGATGTCCTGCGGCCGCGCGTCGACGTAGATGGAGAAGTCGAAGAAGTCGCTCACCGCGAGGTTCGACGTGCCGGAGCTGCCCGCGGCGGTCGGCGCCGGCTGCAGCACGTTCAGCCCCTCGACGATCAGCACGTCGGGCCGGCGCACCACGACCTCCGCGCCGGGGACGATGTCGTAGGTGACGTGGTCGTACACGGGGGCGCGGACCTCGGCGTGCCCCGCCTTGACCCGCGAGACGAACTGCAGCAGCGCCCGGCGGTCGTAGGACTCGGGGAAGCCCTTGCGGTCCATCAGCCCGCGGCGCTCCAGCTCGGCGTTCGGGTGCAGGAAGCCGTCGGTGGTCATCAGCGCGACGTTGGGCGTCGCCGGCCAGCGGGCCATCAGCTCGCGCAGCAGCCGCGCGGTGGTCGACTTGCCGACCGCCACCGAGCCGGCGAC
>JAPSIJ010000202.1:2862-4980 GCA_031178805.1 Cellulomonas sp.
CGTCGCGGCGGCGGTGCCGGGGCGGCCGGTCGCGCGCGGCTAGACTCGCGCCCATGTGTGGAATCGTCGGGTACGTCGGGGACCATCAGCCGGACGCGCGTCCGCTCGAGGTGGTCCTGGAGGGTCTGCGCCGCCTGGAGTACCGCGGGTACGACTCGGCCGGCGTCGCCCTGGTGACCGGGGCCGGCGGGCTGGCGACCGCGAAGAAGGCGGGCAAGCTCGCCAACCTGGTCGCCGAGCTGGACGCCCGCCCGCTGCCGGGCGCGACCGCCGGCATCGGCCACACCCGGTGGGCCACCCACGGCGGCCCGACCGACGTGAACGCGCACCCGCACGTCGCGGGCGGCGTCGCGCTGATCCACAACGGCATCGTCGAGAACTTCGCGGTCCTCAAGGAGGAGCTGCTGGCGGACGGCGCCGAGCTGCTGTCCGAGACGGACACCGAGGTCGTCGCGCACCTGCTGCAGCGCGCGTACGCGGAGGTCAAGGACCTCGGCGAGGCGATGCGCCTGGTGGTGCGCCGGCTGCACGGCACGTTCACCCTGCTCGCGGTGCACGAGGACCACCCGGACACCGTCGTCGGCGCCCGCCACGACTCGCCGCTGGTCGTCGGCCTCGGCGACGGCGCGAACTACCTCGGCTCCGACGTCGCGGCGTTCATCGCCGAGACCCGCCGGGCGCTCGAGCTCGCGCAGGACCAGGTCGTCGTGATCACGCCGCGCTCGGTCACGGTGACCGACTTCGACGGCAACCCGGCCGAGGGCCGCGAGTACACGATCGACTGGGACGCCGCCGCCGCCGAGAAGGGCGGGTTCCGCTCCTTCATGGAGAAGGAGATCGCGGACCAGCCGCAGGCCGTGCAGGACACCCTGCTCGGCCGCACCGACACCCACGGCCGCCTGGTGCTCGACGACCTGAAGATCGACGAGTCCGTGCTGCGCGCCGCCGACAAGATCATCGTCATCGCGTGCGGCACCGCCGCCTACTCGGGCCACGTCGCCAAGTACGCGATCGAGCACTGGTGCCGCATCCCGGTCGAGGTCGAGCTGGCGCACGAGTTCCGCTACCGCGACCCGATCCTCACCGAGCGGACCCTGGTCGTCGCGATCTCGCAGTCCGGCGAGACCATGGACACGCTGATGGCGGTCCGGCACGCCCGGGAGCAGGGCGCCAAGGTGCTGGCGATCTGCAACACCCACGGCTCGACCATCCCGCGCGAGTCCGACGCGGTGCTCTACACGCACGCGGGCCCGGAGGTCGCGGTCGCGTCGACCAAGGCGTTCCTGGCGCAGATCACCGCCGCCTACCTGCTGGGCCTCTACCTGGCGCAGCTGCGGGGGAACAAGTTCGCCGACGAGATCGCCGAGATCCTCGACGACCTGCGTGCCATGCCGGAGAAGATCCAGGAGGTGCTGGACCGCTCCGGCCGCGTCCGGGAGATCGCCAGGTGGATGGCGGACACCTCGTCGGTGCTGTTCCTCGGCCGGCACGTCGGCTTCCCGGTGGCCCTGGAGGGCGCGCTCAAGCTCAAGGAGATCGCGTACATCCACGCCGAGGGCTTCGCCGCCGGCGAGCTCAAGCACGGCCCGATCGCCCTGATCGAGCCCGGCCAGCCGGTGTTCGTCATCGTGCCGAGCCCCCGCGGCCGGGACTCGCTGCACTCCAAGGTCGTCTCCAACATCCAGGAGATCCGCGCCCGCGGCGCCCGCACGCTGGTGATCGCGGAGGACGGCGACGAGGCGGTCAAGGCGTACGCGGACGAGGTGTTCTTCGTCCCGCAGAGCCCGACGCTGCTCGCCCCGCTGCTGTCCGTGGTGCCGCTGCAGATCTTCGCCTGCGAGCTCGCCACGGCCCGCGGCCTGGACGTGGACCAGCCGCGCAACCTCGCCAAGTCCGTCACCGTCGAGTGATCGTCGGCGTCGGCATCGACGTGGTCGACGTCGCGCGGTTCATGGCGACGGTCGAGCGGGTGCCCGCGCTGCGGGACCGGCTGTTCACCCCGGACGAGCGCGACCTGCCGGCCAACTCGCTCGCCGCGCGGTTCGCCGCCAAGGAGGCGATCGCGAAGGCGCTCGGCGCGCCCGGCGGCATGTCGTGGCAGGACGCCACCGTGCGCCG
>JAPSIJ010000203.1 GCA_031178805.1 Cellulomonas sp.
GCCGGACCAGCGCCAGGTTGAGCCCCTTGCCGGCCTCGACGACGAGGGCGCCCGCCGTGCCGAGGTGGTGCACCAGCACCGTCTGCGCGGCGGTCTCCACCAGCAGCGCCGTGCCGCCGCCGGCGCCGTCGGACCGGTCGAGCACGGCCGTCAGCCCCGCCACCAGGTCCCGGACCGCGCCGGCGGGCGTGCGTCGCGAGCCGCCCGCGCCGGCCTCGGCGGCGGCGTCGAACCACGAGGCCGCCGCCCCCGCGGGCAGCGACCGGTCGAGACTGCTCAGCACCCGGTCGACGTCCACCGCCACCGCCTCTCTCGTGCTCCGTCCGTCACGTGGGCCGCGCGGGACTACATCTGGACGCCGACCTCGGCGAGCTCGTGCAGCCGGCGCCGGGCCAGCGCGAGGTTGCCGCGCTCCCGGTCCAGCACGAGGTAGGAGAAGATCCCGGCGTACCGCGGGTCGGAGCTGAGCGTGATGAGGTGCAGCTCCTTGGTCTGCGTGACGAGGATGTCCTCGATGGCCTGGCCGCCGCCGAGCTGCTCGATCGAGCGGACCTGCGCGCGCACGACCTCCGTGGCGACCGCGGCGGCCAGCTCGATGTCGTAGCTCTTGACCAGGTGCTGCTGCAGCACCATGCCGCTGGTGTAGTCGACGGCGGCCTGGGCGATGATGCCGTCCAGCTGCAGGATGTGCTGGGTCGCCTCTTCGAGCGTCATCATGGGAATGCTCCTCGGTAATCACGTGCAGGGATGAGCCGGAAGATTAACAGGGGCCGCTGATGACCCTGCGGACAATTCCGGCACGCGTGGGCGAGCGAGCCGGCGCGCGAGCCGCCGCCACCCCCGCCGACCGCGGCGATCGGCCGTCGCCGGAGCACCGCGCCGGACGCCGCTCCTGGCACCGGCCCACGTTGGTCCTGGTCACGGCGCCGTTCGCGCCGCACCGCAGGACCGCTGCACCCGCGAGCGCCGGCGGCCCGGCAGGCAGAGCCGACGCGGCGGGCGGGCCGTCAGCGGAATGCCACGGCGACATTTCAGACGTCACTTTCCGGACATTGCGCTCGCCCTCAGCGGATGGCGGACGCACGGCCGCCGGGGCGCGTTCCTGCCGGACCTGGGACAGCCCCCCGGAGGCGGCGAGGCGGGCGGATCGGACGGGCGGGGCCGGCGCCGCGCCGCGCGGCGACGCGAGCCCGGGCGGCCGGTCCGCGAGGGCGGACCTAGGTCCCCGGGACTCCGGTCCCAGACTTTGTGAAACGTTTCTCGATAGCGTTCCTGTCGTGAGGCCGACGGCGTCCTCCACCCCCATCCGGACCCACCTCGGGAGAATCCCGTGACCCTCACGACGAGCACCGGCGGCACCGACACCGCCGCCGCCATCGACCAGCTGGTCGCCGGCGCCACCAAGGCGCTGGCCGAGTACGCCCGCTTCACCCAGGAGGACGTGGACCGCCTGGTCAAGAAGGCCGCCGTCGCGGCCCTCGACCAGCACGGCGCCCTCGCCGAGCTCGCCGTCGAGGAGACGGGGCGCGGCGTCTTCGAGGACAAGGCCGTCAAGAACATCTTCGCCTGCGAGCACGTGACGAACTCGATGGCGTCCCTCAAGACGGTCGGCGTCATCGCCCGCGACGAGATCAACGGCATCACCGAGATCGCGGAGCCGGTCGGCGTCATCTGCGCCATGACCCCGGTGACCAACCCGACCTCGACCGCGATCTTCAAGTCGCTGATCGCGCTCAAGACCCGCAACCCGATCATCTTCGCGTTCCACCCGAACGCGCAGCGGTCCTCCGTGGCGGCGGCGCAGGTCGTCCGCGACGCCGCGATCGCGGCCGGCGCCCCGGAGCACTGCATCCAGTGGGTCGAGGCCCCCTCGATGGAGGCCACCGGCCTGCTGATGAACCACCCCGGCGTCTCCACCATCCTCGCCACCGGCGGCAACGCGATGGTGCGGGCGGCGTACTCCTGCGGCAAGCCCGCCCTCGGCGTCGGCGCGGGCAACGTCCCGGCCTACATCGAGAAGTCCGCGAAGCTGAAGCGGGCGGTCAACGACGTGGTGCTGTCCAAGTCGTTCGACAACGGCATGATCTGCGCCTCCGAGCAGGCCGTCATCCTGGACGACGCGATCTACGACGCCGCCCTGGCCGAGTTCGCCGTCCTGCACGCCTACCGGGCGTCCAAGAAGGAGAAGGCGCTGCTGGAGAAGTTCATCTTCGGCGTCGAGGCCAGGGGCAAGAACTGCGGCGACGCCAGGCTGAACCCCTCGGTCGTCGGCAAGTCCCCGCAGTGGATCGCCGAGCAGGCCGGCTTCACCGTCCCCGCGGACACCTCGATCATCCTCGCCGAGGTCTCCGGCGTGGGCCCGCACGAGCCGCTGACCCGCGAGAAGCTCTGCCCCGTCCTCGCGGTGCTGCGCGCCGGCTCCACCGAGCAGGGCATCCAGCTCGCCGAGCAGATGGTGGAGTTCGACGGCCTCGGCCACTCCGCCGCGATCCACACCCAGGACGACGCGCTGACCGAGGAGTACGGCAACCGCGTCAAGGCGATCCGCGTCATCGCGAACGCCCCGTCCTCGCTCGGCGGCATCGGCGACATCTACAACGCCTTCATCCCCTCGCTCACCCTCGGCTGCGGCTCCTACGGCCACAACTCGGTGTCGAACAACGTGTCGGCGATCAACCTCGTCAACATCAAGCGCGTGGGCCGGAGGAACAACAACTTGCAGTGGTTCAAGGTCCCCGCCAAGACCTACTTCGAGCCGAACGCGATCCGCTACCTCGCGGACATGCCGGACGTCGAGCGGGTCACCGTCGTCACCGACGCCACCATGACCACGCTCGGGTTCGTCGACCGGGTGCTGGACGTGCTGAACCGGCGCGGCAACCACGTGTCGGTCCAGATCATCGACCAGGTCGAGCCCGAGCCGTCCGTGAAGACGGTGCAGGCCGGCGCGGCCCAGATGCGGCACTTCCGCCCCGACACGATCATCGCGCTCGGCGGCGGGTCCCCCATGGACGCCGCGAAGGTGATGTGGCTGCTGTACGAGCACCCGGAGATCGTGTTCTCCGACCTCAAGCAGAAGTTCTTCGACGTCCGCAAGCGCGCGTTCAAGTTCCCGGTGCTCGGCGAGCTGGCCAAGCTGGTCTGCATCCCGACCACCTCGGGCACCGGCGCGGAGGTCACCCCGTTCGCCGTCATCTCGGACCCCGACGCGGGCAAGAAGTACCCGCTGGCGGACTACGCCCTGACGCCGACCGTCGCGATCATCGACCCGGTGCTCACCGCCAAGATGCCGCGCTCGCTGGCCGCGGACTCGGGCTTCGACGCCCTGACCCACGCCACCGAGGCGTTCGTCGCGGTGTACGCCAACGACTTCACCGACGGCATGGCGCTGCAGGCCATCCGGCTGATCTTCGACAACCTCGCGCAGTCCGTGAACGGCGACCCGGCCGACCCGGAGACCAAGGCCGCCCGGGAGAAGATGCACAACGCGGGCACCATCGCCGGCATGGCGTTCGGCAACGCGTTCCTCGGCATCGTGCACGCCATGGCGCACGTCATCGGCTCGACGTTCCACCTGGTCCACGGCCGGACGAACGCCACGCTGCTGCCGCACGTCATCCGGTACAACGGCCAGATCCCGACCAAGCTCACCAGCTGGCCGAAGTACGAGCACTACGTCGCTCCGGAGCGGTTCCAGCAGATCGCCCAGATGCTGGGCCTGCCGGCGGAGACGCCGGAGCAGGGCGTCGAGTCCTACGCGCTGGCGATCGAGGCGCTGCGCGCCAAGGTCGGCATCCCGGCCTCCTTCCAGGCGCAGGGCGTCGACGAGCAGGACTTCCTGTCCCGGCTCGACGAGGTCGCCATGGGCGCCTACGAGGACCAGTGCGCACCGGCCAACCCCCGGATGCCGATGCGCGCCGACATGAAGGACATCATGACTGCGGCCTACTACGGCACCTCCGTCGCCGAGGTGCGGGGCCGCCGCGAGCAGCAGGGCGCGCCCGTCGCGCCCGCCGGGGCGGGGGCCCCGGCGGAGGAGAGCGAAGCGGTCGCCTCCTCCTGACCCCCCGGGTCGCTGCTCGCCCGAGCGCCCCGTCCGCGTCACGCGGGCGGGGCGTTCGTCTGCGCCCCGCCGGGCTCCCGGCCCGCGCCCAGGTGCGCCTGGCACACTGACCCTCCCCGACGAGGAGGCCCTCATGACCACCCGCCGCACCCCCGCTCCCCCGCACCGCCGCGCCCGCGCGGCGCTGGCCGTCCCGCTGCTGCTCGGCGCCACCGCGCTGCTGGGCGCCTGCGCCGAGGTCGAGGAGGCCACCTCGCAGGCGCAGTCCGCCGTCGACTCCGCCCGGGACGCCACCGACCGGCTCCGCGAGATCGCCGAGGACGCGCGCGCCCAGGTGGACGGCGCCCGGGCCACCGCCGAGGACGTGCGGCAGCGGCTGTCCGACCTGGACGGCACGGCCCGCGACGCCGCGCAGGGCGCCCTCGACCAGGCGACCACCGCGGTGGACGAGGCCGGCACCGCCCTCGAGGACGCGCAGGCCGACGGCGCCGCCGCCAGCCAGGAGCAGCTCGACTCGGCACGCGGCGCGCTCGACTCCGCCCGCACGGCGCTCGACTCGGCCTCCGGCCAGGTGGACGCCGCGACGGCGGACGCCCTGGAGCGGCTGTCCCAGCAGGTCCAGGAGCTGAGCGAGCAGGTGCGGCAGGCGGAGCAGGGCTAGCCCCGCCCGCTCGCCCGGGATCACCCGCACCCGCGACCCTCAGGACGCTTCATCACGGGCCCCGTGCTGCCGATCCAACGGGCATGACCACGCACCAGGAGCGGCCCCGGACCCGGCACCACGTGCCGTGGTGGGTCGCGTCCGCCTGGGGGTCGCTGCTGCTGCTGGTCGCCGGCGGCCTCGCCGCGGCGTCCGGCGTGCTCTGAGGGC
>JAPSIJ010000204.1 GCA_031178805.1 Cellulomonas sp.
GTCACCCAGCTCGACGTGACCCTGCGCCGGTTCGGCGTCGAGACCACGTTCGTCCCGGGCACCGACCCCGCCGACTACGCCGCGGCCATCCGCCCGGAGACCAAGGTCGTCTACACCGAGGTGGTGGCCAACCCCTCGGGCGAGGTCGCGGACCTGGCCGGGCTCGCGGAGGTCGCGCACGCCGCGGGCGTCCCCCTGGTCGTCGACGCCACGCTGTCCACCCCGTACCTCGTGCGGCCGATCGAGCACGGCGCGGACATCGTCATCCACTCCGCGACCAAGTTCCTCGGCGGGCACGGCACCACCCTCGGCGGCGTCGTCGTGGAGTCGGGACGGTTCGACTGGGGCAACGGCCGGTTCCCGCAGATGACCGAGCCGGTGCCCTCCTACAACGGCGTGAAGTGGTGGGAGAACTTCGGCGAGTACGGCTTCCTCACCAAGCTGCGCTCGGAGCAGCTGCGCGACATCGGCCCCTCGCTGTCCGCGCAGTCCGCGTTCCAGCTGCTGCAGGGCGTCGAGACGCTCCCGCAGCGCATGGACGCCCACCTCGCCAACGCCCGCACCGTCGCCGAGTGGCTGGAGGCCGACCCGCGGGTCACCGCCGTGCACTGGGCCGGCCTGCCCTCGCACCCGCACCACGAGCGCGCCGCCCGCTACCTGCCGCTCGGGCCGGGCTCCGTGTTCGCGTTCCGGCTCGCGGCCACCGCCGACCGGGACGGCCGCGAGGTCGGCCGCCGGTTCATCGAGCACCTGCAGCTCGCCAGCCACCTGGCCAACGTCGGCGACGCCCGCACCCTCGTGATCCACCCGGCGTCCACCACGCACCAGCAGCTGTCCGCCGAGCAGCTCGCCACCGCCGGCGTGCCGGAGGACCTGGTCCGGATCAGCGTCGGCCTGGAGGACCCGGAGGACATCCTCTGGGACCTGGACCAGGCGCTGACCGCCGCCACGGCCCCCGTCGCGGCGGGCGATCCCGCCGACCCCGCGCCCGACGGCGCCGCGGCCGCCGCCGCCCGTCCCAGCACCCCCGCCGGCCCCGTCCTGGGGGCCGCCGTCACCGGGATCGCCGGCGACGCCTGCACCGTCCCGGAGGCCACCCGATGAGCTCCCCCGCCGCCCGCACCTGGCAGGGCCCGAGCGCCCCGGAGCGGCTCGCGCTGCTGCGCCGCACCCGCTCCCTCGCGGTCGTCGGCGCGTCCAACAACCCGGCGCGCGCCTCGTACTTCGTCAGCACCTACCTGCTGTCCAGCACGCCGTACGACGTCTACCTGGTGAACCCGCGGGAGACCGAGATCCTCGGCCGCCCGGTCTACCCCTCGCTCGACGCGCTGCCCGTCGTCCCGGACCTCGTGGACGTGTTCCGCCGGCACGACGACCTGCCGACCGTCCTCGACGAGACCCTGGCCGTGGGCGCGAAGGCCCTGTGGCTGCAGCTCGGGTCCTGGCACGAGGACGTGGCGCAGCGCGCCGAGGACGCCGGGCTGGACGTGGTGATGGACCGGTGCGTGAAGATCGAGCACGCGCGGTTCCACGGCGGGCTGCACCTGGCCGGGTTCGACACCGGGGTGATCCGCGCGAAGCGCGCGCTGGGCTGACCGGGGCGGGCGCGGCTCAGGCGGGGTCCGGAGCCGCGTCCGCCGGTGTGCCCGTCGCCAGCGGGAGGATCACCGTGTCCACCAGGCGCTCGGCGAACTCCGCGTCCATCGGCCGGTGCGCGACCACCTTGCGGTAGTGCACCATCGCGGGCGCGACGGCCGCGACCATGTCCAGGTCGGCGCCGGGGGCGGTCTCCCCGCGGAGCCTGGCGCGCTCGAGGACCTCGCGCACCAGGCGCACCCGGCCGGCGACGAACTGCTCGTGGAACACCGAGCGGACCTCGGGCTCGTCGCGCACCGCGGTGAGCAGGCCCGACATCAGGTCGTCGTTCTTCATCCGGCCCGCCATCGTGAAGATGGTCAGCAGGTCCTCGCGCAGCGAGCCCGTGTCGGGCAGCTCGTCGATGGTGACCTGCTTGCTGCACAGCAGGCTGTCCACGGTGAGCTGCACCTTGGACGGCCAGCGCCGGTAGACCGTCGCCTTGCCGGCACCGGCGCGCTCGGCGACGGCGTCCATCGTCATGCCGTCGTAGCCGCGCTCGGTGAGCAGCTCGCGGGCCGCCTGCAGGATCACGTCGTCCTTCGCGCCGTCGCGGCGGCGGCCCGGGCGGCGGGCGGGCGCGTCGGGGCCGGGCACCGCGGCGGCGGTGGCGTCCTCGCGCATGCCGGCTCCTCTCGACGCCGCCCATTCTGCCTGCAGCAGCACCGGGGACCAAATCGAGACCGGGGGGTTCCGGAACTGACGGGTCTTGGTTTACGGTCGGGGCATCCCCACACCGTCGTCCCTCACGGAGCACCCCCATGTCCTCACCCGCAGCCCCGGCCCCGGCGGGCCGCCGCCGCTGGCTCGTGCTGGCCACCGTGGCCCTCGCCCAGCTGATGGTCGTCCTCGACGCGACCATCGTGAACATCGCCATGCCCTCCGCCCAGGCCGAGCTCGGCTTCAGCGACAACGACCGGCAGTGGATCGTCACCGCCTACGCCCTGGCGTTCGGCAGCCTGCTGCTGCTCGGCGGGCGGCTGTCCGACATGCTCGGCCGCCGGCGGATGTTCCTGATCGGCCTCGTCGGCTTCGCCGTCGCGTCCGCCCTCGGCGGTGCCGCGGGCAGCTTCGAGCTCCTCGTCGCCGCCCGCGCGCTGCAGGGCGTGTTCGCCGCCGTGCTCGCGCCCGCCGCGCTGTCCGTGCTCACCACGACCTTCACGGTGCCCGCCGAGCGGGCCCGCGCGTTCGGCGTGTTCGGCGCCATCGCCGGCATGGGCGGGGCGATCGGCCTGCTGCTCGGCGGCTACCTCACCGAGAACCTCGACTGGCGGTGGAACCTCTACGTCAACGTCGTGATCGCCGCGGTGGCACTCGTCGCGGGCCTGGCGCTGCTCCCCCGCACCGGCGGCGCCGCCGGGCACCGGCTCGACCTGCCCGGCGTGCTGCTCGGCTCCGTCGGCCTGTTCGCCCTCGTCCTCGGCTTCTCGCAGGCCGAGCCGCAGGGCTGGGACTCCGTCGCGACGTGGGGCCCGCTCGTGGCCAGCGTCCTGCTGCTGACCGGGTTCGTGCTGCGCCAGCGCACGGCCGCCACGCCGGTGCTCCCGCTGGACGTGGTGCTGGACCGGGACCGCGGGGCGTCGTTCCTCGCGATCCTCGTCGCGGGGTCCGGCATGTTCGGGGTGTTCCTGTTCCTGACGTACTACCTGCAGGCGACGCTCGGCTACTCCCCGATGCGCACCGGCGTGGCGTTCCTGCCGATGGTCGTGGCGATCATCGTCACCGCCCAGGTGCAGTCGAACATCCTGATCCCCCGGTTCGGGCCGAGGCTGCTGGTGCCGATCGGCATGCTGCTGGCCGCCGGCGCGATGCTGTCGTTCACCACGCTGACGGTGGACGGCTCGTACCTGCGGGTGCTGCCGGGCCTGGTGCTGATGGGCACGGGCATGGCCTCGATCATGCCCGCGTCGTTCCAGCTCGCGACGCTGGGCGTCGCCCCCCGGCTGGCGGGCGCCGCCTCCGCGCTGGTCTCCACCAGCCAGCAGGTCGGCGGCGCGGTCGGCACGGCCCTGCTGAACACCCTCGCCGCGACGGCCGCCACCGCGTACGTGGCGGACCACGCGCCCGCCACGCCCGAGGTGCTCGCCGCGGCGGCGCTGCACAGCTTCGACACCGCCTACACCTGGTCCGCCGCGATCTTCGTCGGCGGCGCGGTGCTCGCGGCCGTGCTCTTCCGCTCCCGCGGCGACCGCGCGGCCCGGGCGGCGGCGGCCCCGGCCGTGCCCGCCGCCCCGGAGGCGGCGCTCGTCGCGCACTGAGCAGGCGCGCCCCGGCGGCCGTCCCCCGCGGGCGGCCGCCGGGGCTCACTCGTCCGGGAACCAGATCGCCCGGCGCAGCGCGACCCGGCTGCCGTCCGCCGTCAGCGCGGTGCCCTCCGCCCGGAGCCGCTCCAGCGCGGCGCGGGCGTGGTGCGCGGGCGGCGACCCGGCGGCGTTCACCACCCGCCACCACGGCACCCCCGAGCCGCCGCGGGACAGCACCTGCCCGACCTGGCGCGGCCCGCCCCGGGCGGGCAGCCCCGCGGCGACGAACCGGTCCGCGACCACCTCCGCGATCGTGCCGTAGGTCATCGCCCGGCCCGCGGGGATCTCGCCCACCAGGTCGAGCACCGCCTCCAGGTAGTCGGTGTCCACCTCAGCGCCGCCGCACCAGGACCAGCGCGCGGTCGTCGTCGTCCGCCGCGCCGATCCGGTCCACCACGTCGTCGGCGTCCCCGCGGCCGGTCGCCAGCACGTGCTCGGCGGCGCCGCGCAGGCGGTCGATCCCGAGGTCCAGGTCCGCGCCGCGCGTCTCGACCAGACCGTCCGTGTACAGCAGCAGCGCGTCACCCGGGTCGAGCCGCCCGCGCAGCACGGGGAACCGGGCGCCCGGCACCACGCCGAGCGCGGGGCTGGCACCACGGGCGTCACCGGACAGCAGCTCCACCCGCCCGGACCCGGCGTGCAGGTGCACCGGCGGCAGGTGCCCCGCCGACGCCACGGTGTACGCGCCGGTGGCCAGCACCACCGTCAGGTGCACCGCCGTCGCGAAGCCCTCCTCCCAGTCCTGCGCCAGCAGGTAGGAGTTCGCCGCGGGCAGGAACGCCTCGCTCGGCAGCTGCCCGATCAGCCCCGCGAGCGCGCCCGCCAGCTGCAGCGACCGGACCCCGGCCGCCTGGCCCTTCCCGGACACGTCGACCAGCGCGAGCTCCAGCAGCGCGCCGTCCTCCCGCGCGGCCGTCACCACGAAGTCGCCGGAGAACGCCTCGCGGTGCGCCGACCGGACCGCGGTCTGCACCTCCCAGCCGGCGGGCAG
>JAPSIJ010000205.1 GCA_031178805.1 Cellulomonas sp.
GCGTTCATCGACTCGCTGGAGCGCAGCGAGGAGGACCCGGCCACGCTGGCCAACCTGTTCCGCCTCGACCACCTCGCCACCCGTATGCGCCGCAACGCCGAGTCGCTGCTGGTGCTCGCCGGCATCGACTCCGGCCGCCGCCTGCGCGAGGCCATGCCGCTGTCCGACGTGGTCCGCACCGCGTCCTCCGAGATCGAGCAGTACGACCGCGTGCAGCTCGACCTCGGCGCCGACCCGCTGATGCACGGCTTCAACGCCCTCGCCGCCGCGCACCTGCTCGCCGAGCTGCTGGAGAACGCCACGCTGTTCTCCGAGCCCGGGACGCCGGTCGTCGTCGCGACGAGCGTGGACGGCGACCACGTCGTCGTCCGGGTCGTCGACCAGGGCCTCGGCATGTCGCCCGAGGAGATCTCCGCGGCCAACGCCACGATCGCGTCCACGTCGCCCACCGAGGCCCTCGGCGCCCAGCGCCTCGGCCTGTTCGTGGTCGCCCGCCTCTCCCAGCGCCTCGGCGCCCGCGTCGTCCTGGAGCGCGCCACCGGCGAGGTCTCGGGCACGGCGGCGGTCGTGACCTTCCCGAGCGCCCTGTTCACCGCGAACGACCCCGCGCTGACCGGCGGCGCCCCGCAGCGCGCAGGCGCGCCGTCCACCGGCTCGGTGCCGACCGTCGACGCCCCCGTGGCGGTCCCGGTCGACCTCGCCGCGCTGACCGACGGCTCGACCCAGACCGGCCTGCCGCGCCGCCGCACCGCCGGCGACGCCCCGGAGGCGCCCGCCGCGCGCTCCTCGGTGCCGACCGAGCAGGACGTCGTGCTGCCGGCGCCCGCCGAGGCGACGCTGTCGCCCGAGATCGCCGCCGAGGCCTCCGGCTGGACGCCGCTGGTCGCGCCGGCCGAGGACGCCCCGGCGGCCCTGCCGTCCCGCGGCTCCCTGCCCGCCCGCGGCTCCGCGCTGCCGAGCCGGACCCCCGCCGCCGAGCCGGAGACCCCGGCCCCCGCGCCGGCGGTGCCGTCCCAGCCCGCGGGCCCGCGCACCGGCCTGTTCTCCGGCTTCCGCGGCCGCGACGCGCTGGTCGGGACGGACGCCGCGACGCCCGCCGAGGCCGACGCCCCGCCCGCCGACGCGCCGACGTCCGCCGACGTCCCCGCACCGGCCGACGTCCCCGCACCCGCCGAGGCCCCCGCGGTCGACGACGCCCCGGCGCCCGCCGCCGGCGAGCCCGAGGTCCCCGCCGAGCCGGACCCTTTCCTGACCGCGGCCGAGCACGCCCGCCTGGACGCGCTGTCCGCCCCGCTCACCGGCGAGTTCCCGCTGGTCGCGCCGGCCGGCCGCAGCGGCGACGTGCCGGCGGCCGAGCCCGCCGACGCCGAGCCCGCGGACGCCGAGCCCGCCGGGGCCCCGGCGGCCACGCACGGCGCCCACGCGGCGCCCGCGCCCGTCGACGCCGTCCCCGCGCCGCTCGTGGTGCCGGGCCTGGTCCCGGACGAGCCGCTCGACGAGTCGCGCGCCTGGGGCTGGGGCGAGCCCGCCCCGGTCGCCGAGGTCGCGCCCGCCGCCGAGGCCGTGCCCACGCCGTCCTGGGCCGAGCCCGCGCCGTCCTGGGCCGAGCCCGCCGGGGACGCGGACGCCACGCCGGAGCAGCTGCCCGTCCGGCAGCCGATCGGCCGCGCCGACGACACCCAGGCCCTGCCGCCGGCGCTCGCCGAGGTGCCCGTCCCGCAGGCCCCCGCCGCGCCGTTCCCGGCGGCCACGGCGGACGCACCCGCCGCGTTCCCGCCGGCTCCGGCCGCGCCGGCCCCTGCCGCCCAGACGCCCGTCGCGCCCCCGGTCGCCCCGGCGGCCGTCCCGGCCGCCGCCGCGCCGGCCGCGGACGCCCCCGCCCTGCCCGACTTCGCGTCGCTGGTCCGCGGCGACGAGCCCGCCGAGCCGGCGCGCCGTCCGCGCGAGCGCCGGTCGCTGTTCTCCTTCCGCCGCAAGGCCGCCGCCCCGGCGCCCGAGGCGGTCGCCCCGGCCCCGGCGGCCCCCGCCTGGCCCACCACGGCGTCGGCGCCGGCCGCCGCCGTACCGGCCCCGGCCGCCCCCGCGCAGCCCGCGGCACCCGTCGCCCCGGCTCCCGTCGCCCCGGCGGCCGGTCCCGCGCCGGTCGCCCCCGCCGTCCCGGCCCCGGCCGTGTCGCAGTCCTGGCTGCCGAACGCCTGGGCGCCCACAGAGCCGCAGGTCGCGCCCGGCGGGTTCCCGTCCGCGGCGTACCCCGGCCCGGCGACCTCGCCGGCCGTGCCGGTGCCCGGTCCGGGGACGCCCGCGGCCGAGCCGGTGTGGTCGGCGGGTGCCGGCGAGTGGTCCGCCGCCGCCCAGGCACCGGTCGCCCCTGCCGAGCCGGTCGCCGCCGAGCAGGGCTGGGCGCCGACCCCGGCGTGGGGCCAGCAGGCCGCCCCCGCGGCGCCCGCCTGGTCCGCCGCGCCCGGCGTCCCCGACGCCGCCGCCCCGGTGGCGCCCGCCCCGGCCGAGCCCGCAGCTCCCGCCGCGCCGAACGGCTGGCCCGTGACCCCGCCCGCCCCGGCCGCCGCCGCGCCGCTGCCGACCCGCACCCGCGGGGACGTGCCGCCGCCGATCCCGGAGCCGACGGTCACCCCGGTGGCCGAGCGCCGCCCGCCGCGCGACATCAGCGCCTGGGCGTCGTCCTGGTCGCCGGAGGGCGCGTCCGTCCCGCAGCCGTCGCCCGCGCCGTCCTGGTCCGCGCAGCCGCAGGCCGCGGCCGCCGGCGCACCCGCGGCCGGCCCGGTCGCCGAGCGCCGTCCCGGCGGGATGGACGCCGAGGCAGCAGCGATGCTCGCCCTGCGAGCCGACATCCAGGAGCAGGCGTTGAGCGAGCTGAGCCAGCTGTCCGCGTACCGGCCGCAGGTCGACGTGCCCGCCGGCGGCGGCTCGCTGACCCGCCGCGTCCCGACCGCGATCCCCGCGGCACCCGAGATCTCGACCCCGGCCTCGGGCCAGGCGCCGGCGCGTGACGCCGACGGCCTGCGCGACCGGCTGTCGAGCTTCCAGTCCGGAACCCGCCGGGGGCGTCGTGCCCTCGGGGAGCCGGGCCAGGAGCAGGCCGGCGACGCCGGCCAGCCCCGCACCGAGTCCGACTCCCAGCCCGTCCCGCCGTCGCCGTCATGGTGACACCCGTCCCCGCAGCCGCCGCGGCTGCATCACGTCAGGAGGATGTGTGACCACCCTCAGCACCGAGGCAGCCAACTTCGGCTGGCTCCTGGACAACTTCGTCCGGACCGTGCCCGGCACCCGGCACACGCTGGTGGTGTCGGCCGACGGTCTGCTCATGGCGATGTCCGAGCAGCTCGACCGGACCAGCGGCGACCAGCTCGCGGCGATCGTCGCCGGCATGTCGAGCCTGACCCGCGGGGCGGCGCGCCAGCTGCGCGCCGGCGACGTGCGCCAGGCCATCGTGGAGATGGACAACCTGTTCCTCTTCCTGATGAGCGTGTCGAACGGCTCCGTCCTCGCGGTCGTCGCCGACGCCACCTGCGACGTCGGCCTCATCGGCTACGAGATGGCGATGCTCGTCTCGCGCACCGAGGCGACGCTCACCCCGCAGCTGATCACCGAGATGCGGGGCAGCCTGCCCGTCGACGGCGCCGTGCGGGCGCCGACCGCGTGAGGTCGCGATGAGCGAGAGCGAGTTCGAGACCAGGACCGTCCGCCCGTACGCCCTCACGGGCGGGCGGGTGCGCTCGGACCGGTCGGACTACCCCCTGGAGGCGCTGGTCGAGCTGCTGCCGGCCGGCGTCTCGGGGCAGGGTCTGACCCCCGAGAAGCGCGCGATCCTGCAGCACGCGTCGCACGGCTACATCTCCGTCGCGGAGCTGTCGGCCCTGCTGCACCTGCCCCTGGGCGTGACGCGCGTCGTCGTGTCCGACCTGGTGGACGCCGGCTTCGTCCGGGTCCACGCGTCCACCCCGGTCGAGACCCGGACGGGTCAGTCGCCCGCCCTGTCCCTGAGCGTCCTGGAGAGTGTTCTCAATGGCATTTCCGCCCTCTGACGCCGTCGCCGGTGCGGCGACCGCTCACCAGGCCGCCGTCCCGACGGCCCGTCCCGGTGGCGACGTCGGCGAGATGGGCGCCGCGCCCACCGTCGTCAAGATCGTCGTCGCGGGCGGCTTCGCCGTCGGCAAGACGACCTTCATCGGGTCCATCTCCGACATCGAGCCGCTGAACACCGAGGCCGCGATGACCGAGCACTCGGTCGGCGTGGACGACGCGGGCGGCGTGTCCGACCGCAAGACCTCGACCACGGTCGCCATGGACTTCGGCCGCATCGCGCTGCCGGGCTCGCTGTGGCTGTACCTGTTCGGCACCCCGGGCCAGGACCGGTTCCTGTTCATGTGGGACGACCTGGTCCGCGGCGCCATCGGCGCCGTCGTCCTGGTCGACACCGACCGCCTGGACCAGTGCTTCCCCGCCGTCGACTACTTCGAGTCGCGCGGCATCCCGTTCGTCGTGGGCGTCAACTGCTTCGACGGCGTCGCCAAGCACCGCCTGGAGGACGTGCGCGAGGCGCTCGCCATCCCGGCGCACGTGCCGGTGCTCTACACGGACGCGCGGTCCCGCACCGCCACCAAGCAGACGCTGATCTCGCTGGTGCAGCTCGCCATGGAGCGCCTCCGCAACGCGTGACCCGGGCCCGGCCCGCACGCCCCCGGTCCGGGGGTGTGCGGGCCGTCCCCTAGGATCCGCACGTGCGGGTCTACGCCGACGGCTCGGCGCTCGTGCGCTTCCTGCCCACCCCCGACCACTCCGTGGACTGGCAGCGGTGGGCGGAGCAGCACGAGCCCGACCTCCTGGTCACGTCGCTGTCCCTGGGCGAGCTGCGCCACGCGGCCGCCCTGGCGCCGGCGCACGTCCGCGCGCGCGTGCACGAGAC
>JAPSIJ010000206.1 GCA_031178805.1 Cellulomonas sp.
CGGTTCCGCATGCGCTCCCGCCCCTCTCTCCGACTGACCCGCGCCGAGACTGCACCAGATGCTGCTACCGCGGCCCGGGAGGCAGCATCGTCTGCAGTCTCGGCGGGCACGGGCTCAGCGGGCGGTGACGCGGTCCAGGAGGAGCGGCGTCGGGGTGAAGGCGGTGCCCTCGGGGGCGACCTCCGCGGCGTCGAGCAGCGCGTCGCGCGCGCGGTCGAACCGCTCCGGGGTGTCGGTGTGCAGCGTCATCAGCGGCTGCCCGGCGCGGACGGGGTCGCCCGGCTTGGCGTGCAGCTCGACGCCGGCACCGGCCTGCACCGGGTCCTCCTTGCGCGCGCGGCCGGCGCCGAGGCGCCACGCGGCGATGCCGACGGCGTACGCGTCGAGCCGGGTGAGCACGCCGTCCGCCGGCGCGAGCACCTGCTCGGTGTGCTGCGCGACCGGCAGCGGGGCGTCGGGGTCGCCGCCCTGGGCCGCGATCATCCGGCGCCAGGCGTCCATCGCGCGCCCGTCGCGCAGCGCGGCGGCCACGTCCTCGTCGGGGCGGCCGGCGGCGGCGAGCATCTCCTGCGCCAGCGCCACGGTCAGCTCCACGACGTCCCCGGGGCCGCCGCCGGCGAGCACCTCGACGGACTCCCGGACCTCGAGCGCGTTGCCGGCGGTGAGGCCGAGCGGCGTCGACATGTCGGTCAGCAGCGCCACGGTGTTCACGCCCGCGTCGGTGCCGAGGTCGACCATCGTGCGGGCGAGCTCGCGCGCCCGGTCCAGGTCCTTCATGAAGGCGCCGGAGCCGACCTTCACGTCCAGCACCAGCGCGCCGGTGCCCTCGGCGATCTTCTTGCTCATGATCGACGAGGCGATCAGCGGGATCGCCTCGACGGTGCCGGTGACGTCGCGCAGCGCGTAGAGCTTGCGGTCGGCCGGCGCGAGGCCCGAGCCGGCCTGGCAGATCACGGCGCCGACGCCGTCGAGCTGCGCCATCATCTCGTCGTTGGACAGCGCCGCGCGCCAGCCCGGGATCGACTCGAGCTTGTCCAGGGTGCCGCCGGTGTGGCCGAGGCCGCGGCCGGACAGCTGGGGCACGGCCACGTCGAACACCGCGACCAGCGGCGCGAGCGGCAGCGTGATCTTGTCGCCGACGCCGCCCGTGGAGTGCTTGTCGGCGGTCGGCCGGCGCAGGCCGGAGAAGTCCATCCGCTCGCCGGAGGCGATCATCGCGGCGGTCCACCGGGCGATCTCCGCGCGGTCCATGCCGTTCAGCAGGATCGCCATGTTGAGCGCAGACATCTGCTCCTCGGCCACGACGCCGCGGGTGTAGGCGTCGATCACCCAGTCGATCTGGGCGTCGCTGAGGCGGCCGCCGTCCCGCTTGGTGACGATGACGTCGACGGCGTCGAACTGCTCGGTGCTCACTCGGACTTCCTCTCGACCAGGTCGGCGTTCCCGAACGCGTCGGGCAGCACCTCGGTCATCGGCTTGATCCCGCTCACCGTGTCGACGAGCAGGTCGGGTCCCCCGTGCTCCCACAGGAGCTGGCGGCAGCGGCCGCACGGCATGAGGGCGTTGCCGTGGGCGTCCACGCACGCGAACGCGACCAGGCGCCCGCCGCCGGAGACGTGCAGCCCGGAGACCAGCGCGCACTCGGCGCACAGGGTCAGGCCGTACGAGGCGTTCTCCACGTTGCAGCCGGTGACGACCCGGCCGTCGTCCACCAGGGCGGCGACGCCGACCGGGAACTTCGAGTAGGGCACGTACGCGCGGTGCATCACCTCGGTCGCGGCGGCGCGCAGGGCGTCCCAGTCGATCGCGGGGGTGGTGTCGGTCATTGCAGCTCCTCCCGGCGGCGCGGACGCCGCCCCTCCACCACGACGGCCGCCGCCCGCGGGTGGCGGGTCGGCGGCCGGTGGCTCACTTGACGTAGGCGATGCCCTCCGCGGCGGGCGCGCGGACGCGGCCCACCAGGCCGGCGACGGCGAAGATCGTCACCACGTAGGGGGTCATCAGCATGATCTGGCTGGGGATCGGCGTGCCGATGATGCCCAGCACGACCTGCAGGTTGTCGGCGAACCCGAACAGCAGGGCGGCGGCGAGCGCCCCCTTCGGGCTCCACCGGCCGAGGATCATCGCGGCGAGCGCGATGTAGCCCTTGCCGCCGGTCATCTCCTTGCCGAAGGCCAGGCCGTTCGCGACGGTGAAGAACGCGCCGCCGAGGCCGGCGACCGCGCCGCCGAGCAGCGTGTTCCACACCCGGGTGCGGTTGACCTTGATGCCGACGGTGTCGGCGGCCTTCGGGTGCTCGCCGACCGCCCGCATGCGCAGGCCCCAGCGGCTGCGGAACACCATCACCTGCAGCACGATCACGACGACGTACATGATGTAGACGAGCACCGTCTGCCGGAACAGCACCGGGCCGAGCACGGGGATCTGCGACAGCACGGGGATGTCGATGGTCGGCAGCCGCTCGGGCGTGTTCAGCGTCGCGGCGTTCTCCTTGAGCACGGTGGAGAACAGGTAGCTCGTGATGCCGACGACCAGCACGTTGAGCACGACGCCGACGATGATCTGGTCCACCACGTACTTGATGGCGAACGCCACCAGCAGCGCCGACACCAGGGCCCCGGCGACCGGGGCGGCGATCAGGCCGACGTAGGCGCTGGAGGTCAGGGTGGCGACCACCGCGGCGAGGAACGCGCCCGCGAGGAGCTGGCCCTCGATCGCGATGTTGATGATGCCGGACCGCTCGCTGAGCACGCCCGCGAGGGCGCCGAACACCAGCGGGATGGCCAGGAACAGCGAGCCCTGCAGCAGCGAGGTCAGCGGCAGCGGCTGGGCCTTGCCCGCCACGGCCCAGACCAGCAGCGCGAGGATCAGCGCGACGGCGTACAGCGCGGGCAGCCAGATGCCGACCGTCCGGCGGGTGCGCGCCGCCCGGAAGCTCCACGCCGAGAGCGCCAGGGCGATCAGGCACAGCACGATCGCGGTCGTCTTGGACGGCACCGAGAACTGCTCGATCTGGAAGAAGTCCGAGGCCGTGGACACGCTGAACGACGTGCGGCGGCCGGCGGCCGGCAGGATGCCGAACAGCAGCAGCGCGACCGCGGCGACCGCCGCGTAGGCGATCGGGGCCTTCAGGCTGACCGGCGGCAGCGGCTTGCCCGCGGGCGTCGCCGGGGCGGCGGGGGCGGGTGCGGCGAGGGCGCTCACGCGGCGGCCTCCTTGACGACGGGCGCGGACAGCTCGGGCGCGGAGGACGCGCCGGGCCCGCGCGGGGACGGGAGGCGGAACACCGCGCGCACCAGCGGGGGCGCCGCGATGAACAGCACGACCAGGGACTGCACGACCAGCACGATGTCGATCGGCGTGCCGGTGCGGGACTGCATCGCGAACCCGCCGGCGCGCAGGGCGCCGAACAGCAGGCCGGCGACGAACGTGCCGAGCGGCTTGGACCGGCCGAGCAGCGCGACGGTGATCGCGTCGAAGCCGAAGCTCGCGGCGACGCCGGCGGTCAGCACCTTCTCCGTGCCGAGCACCTGCGCCGAGCCGGCGAGGCCGGCGAACGCGCCCGCGACGACCATGACGAGCAGGTACATCCGCGTGACGTTGATGCCGGCGGTGCGCGCGGCGCGCGGGTTCGAGCCGACCGCGCGGAACGCGAAGCCGAGCGTCGAGCGGTTCATCAGCCACCAGACGAACACCGTGGCGAGGATCGCGACGACGAAGCCCAGGTGCAGCCGGAACTGCGAGCCGAGCAGCTGCGGGTACAGGGCGCTGTCCGCGACGGGCGGGGACACCGGGTTGTTGCTGCCCTCGCGCTTGAACGTCGTCGTGGTCAGCAGGTACCCGACGAGGTAGATCGCGATGTTGTTCAGCATGATCGTCACGATCACCTCGTTGGCGCCGGTGCGGGCCTTGAGGAAGCCGGCGATGCCGGCCCACAGGCCGCCGCCGATCGCCGCGCCGATCACCGCGAGCAGCAGGTGCAGGCCCGGCGGCAGCGACCACGCGAAGCCGATGTACCCGGCGAACACCGCGCCGAGGATGATCTGGCCCTGGGCGCCGATGTTGAACATGCCGGCCCGGAAGCCGATGCCGAGGCCGAGGCCCGCGAGGATCAGCGGCACCGACCACGTCATGGTCTCGGTCAGCGGCCGGACGGCCCGGACGAACGTGGCCGCCGTCGGGTCGACGACCGCGCCCTGGAACAGCGCGACGTACGCGCCCCAGACGGCCTCCCACACGGCGGACAGGAAGTCGGTCGGCCGGGCGAAGAAGTAGCCCGCGGCGGCCTGCACGTCGGCGTCGGCCGCGGCGATCAGCACCGCGGAGATCACCAGCGCGAGCACCAGGGCCGCGGCGGTCACCAGCCAGCTGCTGGTCAGCATCTCCCGCAGCGCGCCCTGCGCCCGGGACTCGAGCCCGTCGTCGCGCGCGGCCGGGGCCGTGGAGCCCGTCGGCTTGTCGGGGGCGGGGGTCGCCTCGCTCACTTGCTCTCCTCCTCGGAGGCCTCGATGTCGGCCTCGCCGAGCACGGTGTGGTGGGTGGCGGCCTGCTGCTGCGCCTCGGCCAGCGGGACGCCGGCCATCATCAGGCCGAGCACGTCGCGGTCGGTGCCGCCGGGCACGATGCCGACGATCCGGCCGCGGTACATGACGACGATGCGGTCGGCCAGTGCGAGCACCTCGTCGAGCTCGGTGGACACGATGATCACCGGGGTGCCGGAGTCCCGCTCGGCGACGACCCGCTGGTGCACGAACTCGATCGAGCCGACGTCCAGGCCGCGGGTGGGCTGCGAGGCGATGAACAGCCGCAGCGGGCGGGACATCTCGCGGGCCAGCACGACCTTCTGCTGGTTGCCGCCGGACAGCGTGCCGGCGTGCGCGTCGACGGACGGCGTGCGGACGTCGAACTCGACGGT
>JAPSIJ010000207.1 GCA_031178805.1 Cellulomonas sp.
GCCGCGGCGACCGACCGGCCGGCGCGGCCCGCACGTGTCGTCGGGAGTCCTGTCGTGCTGGACGTGGTGTTCATCGTGGGCGTGCTCGCCCTGTTCGCGCTCGTGGGCGCGGTGGCCGCGGGGGTCGAGAAGCTGTGACCGTCCTGAACCTGGTCGCCGCCGCCCTCGGGCTCGCGGCGGTCATCTACCTCGTGTGGGCCCTCGTCAAGCCGGAGCGGTTCTGATGGCGGGCTGGGCGGCGGTCGCCCAGGTCCTGACGGTCGTCGCGGTGCTCGCCGCGCTGTACCGCCCGCTGGGCGACTCCATGGCCCGCGCCTACACCAGCGCGCGGGACCTGCGCGTGGAGCGCGGGCTGTACCGCGTGATCGGCGTGGACGCCCGGTCCGAGCAGAGCTGGCGCTCGTACGTGCGCAGCGTGCTGGCGTTCTCGCTGGTCAGCGTGCTCGCGGTCTACCTGCTGCAGCGGGCGCAGTCCTGGCTGCCCTGGGACCTGGGGATGCCCGCGGTGGGCGAGCACCTGTCGTTCAACACGGCGGTCTCGTTCGTGACGAACACCAACTGGCAGTCGTACTCGCCGGACGTCACCCTCGGCTACGCCGTGCAGGCGCTCGGGCTGGCGGTGCAGAACTTCGTGTCCGCCGCGGTGGGCATGGCCGTCGCGGTCGCGCTGGTCCGCGGGTTCGCCCGCCGCCGGTCGGGCACGATCGGCAACTTCTGGGTCGACCTGGTGCGCGGCACCGTGCGGATCCTGCTCCCCGGCGCGCTGGTCGCGGCGGTGGTGCTGATCGCCGGCGGCGTGATCCAGAACTGGGCCGGCGTCACCGAGGTGACCACCCTGGCCGGCGGCACCCAGTCGCTGCCCGGCGGGCCGGTCGCCTCGCAGGAGGCGATCAAGCTGCTGGGCACCAACGGCGGCGGCTTCTTCAACGCGAACTCCGCGCACCCGTACGAGAACCCGACGGCCTGGACCTCGCTGTTCGAGGTCGTGCTGATGCTCGCCATCCCGGTCAGCCTGCCGCGCACGTTCGGCCGGATGGTCGGCAGCGCGAAGCAGGGGTACGCGGTCCTCGGCGCGATGGCCGCGATCTTCCTGGTCAGCCTCACGCTGCTGACGGTCGTCGAGTCCCGGGGCGCCGGCACGGCGCCCGAGCTGGCCGGCGGCGCGCTGGAGGGCAAGGAGCAGCGGTTCGGCGTCGCCGCGACCACGCTGTTCGGCAGCGTGAGCACGCTGACGTCGACCGGCGCGGTCAACGGCATGCACGACTCGTTCACCGCGCTCGGCGGGCTGTTCCCGATGCTGAACATGATGCTCGGCGAGGTGGCGCCCGGCGGGGTCGGCTCCGGCCTGTACGGGATGCTCGTGCTGGCCGTGCTCGCGGTGTTCGTCGGCGGCCTGATGGTCGGCCGGACCCCGGAGTACCTGGGCAAGAAGATCGGCCCGCGGGAGATCAAGCTCGCGTCGCTGTCCATCCTGGTCACGCCGACGCTGGTGCTCGCCGGCACGGCGCTGAGCTTCGCGGTCCCCGCGGTGCGCGCCGACGTCGAGGCCACGTCCCTCTGGAACCCCGGCGTCCACGGGTTCTCCGAGGTGCTCTACGCGTTCACCTCGGCGGCCAACAACAACGGCTCGGCGTTCGCCGGCCTCACCGCGAACACCCCGTGGTTCAACACCGCGCTCGGCGTCGCGATGCTGCTGGGCCGGTTCGTCCCGATCGTGCTGGTGCTCGCGCTGGCCGGCTCGCTCGCCGCCCAGGACAAGGTGCCCGGCACGGCCGGCACGCTGCCCACCCACCGGCCGCAGTTCGTCGGCCTGCTCGTGGGCGTGACCGTGATCATCACCGCCCTCACCTACTTCCCCGTACTCGCGCTGGGTCCCCTGGCGGAAGGTCTGTGAACCCGATGTCCACCACCACCATCCCCACGCCGCCGGCCACCGAGGCCGACCGGCCCGCCGCCGCGGCCCCGCGGACCTTCGGCCCCGCGCAGCTGCGCGACGCCCTCCCGGGCGCCGTCCGCAAGCTCGACCCCCGGCTGATGTGGCACAACCCGGTGATGTTCGTCGTCGAGGTCGGCGCCGTGCTCACCACCGTCCTGGCCGTGGCGGAGCCGTTCCTCGGCGGCCCCGAGCCGTCCGGCGGCACCGAGACCCCGGCGTCGTTCACCGCGGCCATCGCCGTGTGGCTCTGGCTCACGGTCGTGTTCGCCAACCTGGCGGAGGCGGTCGCCGAGGGCCGCGGCAAGGCGCAGGCCGACAGCCTGCGGCAGACGCGGTCCAGCACGACGGCGACCGTCGTCGTCGACTACGACGCGGCGGGCGACCCCGGCGCGGAGCGCGCCCGCACCCGGGCGGTGCCCTCGCCGGAGCTGGCCCTGGGCGACCTCGTGGTCGTGACCGCCGGCGAGCTGGTCCCCGGCGACGGCGACATCGTCTGGGGCATCGCCTCGGTGGACGAGTCCGCCATCACCGGCGAGTCGGCCCCCGTGGTCCGCGAGTCCGGCGGCGACCGCAGCGCGGTCACCGGCGGCACCCGGGTGCTGTCCGACCGGGTCGTCGTGCGGATCACCTCGAAGCCGGGGGAGACGTTCGTCGACCGGATGATCGCCCTGGTCGAGGGTGCCGCGCGGCAGAAGACGCCGAACGAGATCGCGCTGAACATCCTGCTCGCGTCCCTGTCCGTCGTGTTCGTGGTGGTCGCCCTGACGCTGAACCCGGTGGCGGCCTACGCCGGCGCCTCGGTCAGCGTGCCGGTCCTGGTGGCGCTGCTGGTGTGCCTGATCCCCACGACGATCGGCGCCCTGCTCTCGGCCATCGGCATCGCCGGCATGGACCGGCTGGTGCAGCGCAACGTGCTCGCCATGTCCGGCCGCGCGGTGGAGGCGGCGGGCGACGTCACCACGCTGCTGCTCGACAAGACCGGCACCATCACCTACGGCAACCGCCGCGCGACGGCGTTCCTGCCGCTGCGCGGGGTGGACGCCCACGAGCTGGTGCGGGCCGCCGCCGGCGCGTCCGCGGCCGACCCGACGCCCGAGGGCAGGTCGATCGTCGACCTGGCCGCGGCGCAGGGCGTGGCCGGGGACCCGGCCGCCGTGGCGGCCGGCACGGAGGTCGTGCCGTTCACCGCGCAGACCCGGATGAGCGGCGTCGACCTGCCCGACGGCACGCGGGTCCGCAAGGGCGCCGGCTCGGCCGTCGTCGCCTGGGTCGAGGAGCACGCGCCGCTGGCCCCGGCGGTGCGCGCCGAGCTGGACGGGCACGTCGAGCGGATCTCGTCCGAGGGCGGCACGCCGCTGGTCGTGGCGGTGCAGGACCCCGCCGGCGCCAGCCGGGTGCTCGGCGTCGTGCACCTCAAGGACGTCGTCAAGGACGGCCTGGTCGAGCGGTTCGCCGAGCTGCGGTCCATGGGCATCCGCACGGTGATGATCACCGGCGACAACCCGCTGACCGCCAAGGCGATCGCCGCCGAGGCCGGGGTGGACGACTTCCTCGCGGAGGCCACCCCGGAGGACAAGCTGGCGCTGATCCAGCGCGAGCAGGAGGGCGGCCACCTGGTCGCGATGACCGGGGACGGCACCAACGACGCCCCCGCGCTCGCCCAGGCCGACGTCGGCGTCGCGATGAACACCGGCACCTCGGCCGCCAAGGAGGCCGGGAACATGGTCGACCTCGACTCGGACCCGACCAAGCTGATCGACATCGTCCGGATCGGCAAGCAGCTGCTCATCACCCGCGGCGCCCTGACGACGTTCTCCATCGCGAACGACGTGGCGAAGTACTTCGCGATCATCCCGGCGCTGTTCGCCGGGGTGTTCCCCGGCCTGGCGGCGCTGAACCTCATGCAGCTCAGCTCGCCGGCGTCGGCGATCCTCTCGGCCATCGTGTTCAACGCGCTGATCATCGTGGTGCTCATCCCGCTGGCCCTGCGCGGCGTGCGCTACCGCGCGGCGGCGGCCCCGGCGATCCTCGGCCGCAACCTGCTGATCTACGGCCTGGGCGGCGTCGTCGCGCCGTTCCTCGGCATCAAGCTGATCGACCTCGTCGTCAGCCTCCTGCCCGGCTTCTGACCCGAACGAAGGACACCATGAGCTCGCCTCGCTCCACCTGGCCGCACCTGCTCGTCGCCGTGCGCGCCCTGCTCGTCCTCACCCTCGTCCTGGGCGTCGGGTACCCGCTGGTGGTGACCGGCCTCGGCCGGGTGCTGCCGGCGCGCGCCGACGGCTCCCCGGTCACGGACGCGTCCGGCGCGGTCGTCGGGTCGTCGCTGATCGGCCAGGCGTTCACCGACGCCGACGGCGCCCCGCTGCCGGAGTACGTCCAGTCCCGCCCGTCGGCGGCCGGCGACGGCTACGACGCGGCGGCGTCCGGCGGCAGCAACCTCGGCCCGGAGAACCCGGACCTCGTCGCGGCCGTCGAGGAGCGCCGCGCCGCGGTCGCCGACCTGGAGGGGGTCGACCCGGCCGACGTGCCGGCGGACGCCGTCACCGCGTCCGGCTCGGGCCTCGACCCGCACATCAGCCCCGAGTACGCCGCGCTGCAGGTGCCGCGGGTGGCCGCCGAGCGCGGCCTGGCCGAGGACGAGGTGACGGCCCTGGTGGCGGGCGCCACCACCGGCCCGGACCTCGGCTACCTGGGGCAGGAGTCGGTCAACGTCCTCGCGCTGAACCTCGCGCTCGACGCGCTCGGGGGCTGACCGTGGGGCGGGGCCGGTTGCGGGTGCTGCTGGGGGCGGCTCCGGGGGTGGGCAAGACGTTCGCGATGCTGGAGCAGGGCCGGGACATGGCCCGTGACGGCAAGGACGTGGTGGTCGCGGTGGTGGAGACCCACGGCCGCGCCGCCACGGCCGCGCTGCTCGAGGGGCTGGAGGTGGTGCCGCGGGCGCAGGTCGAGCACCGGGGGGTGC
>JAPSIJ010000208.1 GCA_031178805.1 Cellulomonas sp.
CCCGCCGCGCCCGCCGAGGTCCGCCCCGCCGCCCGCGGCACCGCGCCGCACTGCGACACCGCGGTGATCGAGGACCGCGGCCCGGGCGCGCTGCTCCGGTTCTACGCCGAGCACCCGCTCGTCGGCGCCGACGGCCGCCGCCTCGGCACCCTGTGCATCGCCGACACCCGGCCCCGCCGGTTCACCGCCGACCAGTCCGCCCTGCTGCGGGACCTCGCGCACTGGGTGGCCAAGGAGCTCGCGGTCGACGCCGAGCTGTCCCGCGCGCAGCAGGTGCAGATGGGCCTGCTCCCCCGCGAGGCCCCGCGCGTCCCCGGCTACGGCCTCGCGGGCGCCTGCCTGCCGAGCAGCACCGTCGGCGGCGACTTCTACGACTGGTACCCCGCCGGGGACGGCGTCGTGCTCACCCTGGCCGACGTGATGGGCAAGGGCCCCGCCGCGGCGATCCTCGCCGCCGCCGTGCGGGCGGTGCTCCGCGGCTCCGCGCAGGGCCAGCAGGTCGACCGCGCGATGCTGCACGCCGGCGCCGTGCTGCACGCCGACCTGTCCGGCTCCGGCCTGTTCGCCACCGCGTTCCACGCCCGCCTGGAGCCCGCCAGCGGCCGCGTCACCTACGCCGACGCCGGCCACGGCCTGACCCTGGTGGTCCGCGCCGACGGCGGCTGGGAGCGGCTCGACGCGCTCGGCCTGCCCCTCGGCGTCACCGACGAGGCGTTCCGCGACCAGGGCGAGACCCACCTCGCCCCCGGCGACCTGCTGGTGACCTTCAGCGACGGCGTGCTCGACCTGTTCGACGGCTCCCTGCGCGGCGTCCCGCTGATCGCCGGCGAGCTGCTCGACTGCCCGACCGCCGAGGAGGCCGTGCAGCGCATCCTGCGGCTCGCCGCCGTGGCGCAGCAGCGGCCCGACGACATCACCGTCGTCGCGCTCCGCCGGGACTGACGCCACCCGCCGACCGCCCCGGGCGCGCCGCCGCCGACGGCGGTCACTACTGTGAGGGCGTGACGGACGTGCGACGGGTCGGGGCGGACGCGGCGATCGGCGACTGCGGGCTCTACACCGGCGGCCGGCGGGTCCCCGGGCGGGTGCCGCTGAGCGACGCCGGCGACGCCGCGCGCAGCACCGACGGGTTCGTCTGGGTCGGCCTGCGCGAGCCCACCGACGCCGACATCGCCGAGGTGGCGGCGGAGTTCCGGCTGCCCGACCTCGCCGTCGAGGACGCCGTGCACGCCCACCAGCGGCCCAAGCTGGAGATCTACGACGACGTGGTGTTCGCGGTGCTGAAGCCCGTGCGGTACGTCGACCACGTCGAGGTCGTCGAGGTCACCGAGATCGCGATGTTCCTCCGGCCGCACGCCGTCGTCTCCGTCCGGCACGGCGAGGGCGGCGTGCTCCGCCAGGTCCGCGCCGACCTGGACGCCGGCGTGGACCCCGAGCTGGACTTCGGCCCCGCGGGCGTGCTGTACCGGACCGCCGACCGGGTCGTGGACGCCTACGAGGAGGCCCTCGGGCACATCGACCTCGACGTCGACGACATCGAGCGGCTGGTGTTCGGGCCCGGCGAGGACGACCACTCCGAGCGGATCTACAAGCTCAAGCAGGAGGTCGCCGAGTTCCGCCGCGCGATGCTGCCGCTGCAGCGCCCCCTGGAGCGGCTCGCCGCCGGGGAGGTGCCGCACGTGCCCGCGGCCGCCGAGCCGTACTTCCGGGACGTGCACGACCACCTGCTCCGCGCCGTCGAGGCCGTCGAGGTGATCGACCGGCAGCTCACCGACGTGCTGCAGGCCAACACCGCCCGGGTCACCACCGGGCAGAGCCGCGTCGCGCTGCGGCAGAACGAGGACATGCGGAAGATCTCCGCCTGGGCGGCCATCGCGCTGGTGCCGACCGCCATCGCCGGCATCTACGGGATGAACTTCGAGCACATGCCCGAGCTGGGCACCCGGTACGGGTACTTCGTCGTGCTCGCCGTCATCGCCGGCGCCTGCTACGGCCTCTACCGGGCCTTCCGCCGCAACCGCTGGCTGTAGCCGGCTCGTCGCGGCGGCACCCCCGGGGACGCCGCAGGGCCGGGACGGAAGGATCCGTCCCGGCCCTGCGAGCCGTGCGTGCGCCCGAGGTCAGCGGGCAGCGCCCGCGCGGCGCTTGTTGAAGATGTCGAACGCGACGGCGAGCAGGAGCACGAGGCCCTTGACGATCTGCTGCGTCGACTGCGGGACACCCATCAGCTGCATGCCGTTGGACATCACGGCCATGATCAGACCACCGACCATGGCGCCGGTCACCCGACCGACACCACCGGTCGTCGACGCGCCGCCGATGAAGCAGGCGGCGATCGCGTCGAGCTCGAACATGTTGCCCGCGCCCGGCTGCGCGCCGTTGGAGCGGGAGGAGTAGATCGCACCCGCGACACCGGCCAGGAAGCCCATGTTCACGAAGATCCAGAAGTTGACCTGCTTGACCTTCACGCCGGACAGCTGCGCGGCGGACAGGTTGCCACCGATCGCGTAGACGTGGCGGCCGAACACCGTGCGGTTGGTGATCGTGTTGTAGGTCAGGATCAGCACCGCGAGGATGATCAGCACGATCGGCAGACCGCGGGAGTGCGCCAGCTGCCAGGCGAACGCCATCACGACGACCGCGATCGCCGCGATCTTCAGGACGAACAGCGGCATCGCCTCGACGGACTGCTGGTAGCGGATGCGACCGGCCCGCGAGCGGTAGGACGACACGGCGTAGCCGGCGAGCGCGACGGCCGCGATGACGAGCGTGAAGACGTCGTACCCGTTGCCGCCGAACAGGCCGTTGAGGAAGCCGCCGGCGACCTTCTGGTACGACGGCGGGAACGGCGACAGCGAGATGTTGTCGAGCACCTCGTAGGTCACGCCGCGGAACAGCAGCATGCCCGCCAGGGTCACGATGAACGCGGGGATCCCCACGTACGCGACCCAGAAGCCCTGCCAGGCGCCGACCAGGAGGCCGACCACCAGGGCCGCGAGGATGCCGACCCACCAGGGCTGGCCGTTCTTGATCACCAGCACCGCGGACACCGCACCCGTGAGCGCCACGACGGACCCGACCGAGAGGTCGATGTGCCCGCCGATGATGACGATCACCATGCCGATCGCGAGGATCAGGATGTACGAGTACTGCAGGACGATGTTGGTGAGGTTGCCCGGGCTGAGCAGCACACCGTCCGTCAGCACCGCGAACAGCGCGATGATCGCGACGAACGCGATGTAGATACCACTCGTCCGCAGGTTCTTGGTGAAGATGTCCCGCAGGCCTGCCACAGCCGTCATCGAACCGATTCCTTTTCCTTCGTCATGAGCTCCATGAGGCTCTCCGGGGTCGCGACCGCACGCTCCTGCACGCCCGTGATCCGGCCGAACGCGAGCGTGTAGATCCGGTCGCAGATGCCCAGGAGCTCGGGCAGCTCGGAGGAGATGACCACGACGGCCTTCCCCGCGTCCGCGAGCTTGTTGATGATCGTGTAGATCTCGTACTTGGCACCCACGTCGATGCCACGGGTCGGCTCGTCCAGGATCAGCACCTCGGGATCGGTGTAGATCCACTTGGAGAGGACGACCTTCTGCTGGTTGCCGCCCGACAGCTTGCCCGTGAGGGCCATGACCGTCGGGGACTTGATGTTCATCGACCGCCGGTACTCCTCGGCGACCTTGATCTCCTCGTTGCCGTTGACCCAGCCGCCCTTCGACAGCTTGCTCAGCGCCGCGGCGGAGACGTTCCGGCGGATGTCCTCGATGAGGTTCAGGCCGTAGGTCTTGCGGTCCTCGGTCGCGTACGCGAGGCCGTGGTCGATGGCCTCGGACACGCTGCGGGTCTTGATCTCCTTGCCGTGCAGGAAGACCTTCCCCGAGATGTTGCGGCCGTAGGAGCGGCCGAACACGCTCATCGCGAGCTCGGTGCGCCCGGCGCCCATCAGGCCGGCGATGCCGACGATCTCGCCGGCCCGCACGGAGAACGACGCGCCGTCGACGACCACGCGACCCGGCTGGGTGGGGTGCTCGACGTGCCAGTCCTCGACACGGAACACCTCCTCGCCGATGTGCGGGTCGTGGTGCGGGTACCGGTTCTCGAGGTCGCGGCCGACCATGCCCTTGATGATCCGGTCCTGCGTGACCTGGTCCTCGACCATGTCCAGGGTCTCGATCGTCCTGCCGTCGCGGATGATCGTGGTCGAGTCCGCGATCTCGGCGATCTCGTTGAGCTTGTGCGAGATCATGATCGAGGTGATGCCCTGGCCCTTGAGGTGCCGGAGCAGGTTCAGCAGGTGCTCGGAGTCCGAGTCGTTCAGGGCGGCCGTCGGCTCGTCCAGGATGAGCAGCTTCACCTTCTTGGAGAGCGCCTTGGCGATCTCCACCAGCTGCTGCTTGCCGACGCCGAGCTGACCGATCGGCGTCGTGGGGTTCTCGTCCAGGCCCACGCGCGCCAGCAGCACCGCGGCCTCGGAGTTCGCCTTGTTCCAGTCGACCAGGCCCCGGCGGGAGCGCTCATTGCCCAGGAAGATGTTCTCCGCGACGGAGAGGTACGGCACCAGCGCCAGCTCCTGGTGGATGATCACGACCCCCTTGTCCTCGGAGTCGTTGATCGAGCCGAACTCGACGGTCTCCCCGTCGAAGCGGATCTCGCCCTCGTAGGTGCCGTGCGGGTACACGCCCGACAGCACCTTCATGAGGGTGGACTTGCCGGCCCCGTTCTCCCCGCAGATCGCGTGGATCTCCCCCCGCTTGACGTTCAGGTTGACGTCCTGCAGAGCCTTGACCCCGGGAAAGGTCTTGGTGATGGAGTGCATTTCCAGGATGTGGTCGCTCATGCGGCCTCGACCGTCCTCGTTCGT
>JAPSIJ010000209.1 GCA_031178805.1 Cellulomonas sp.
CGCGCGCCGATCGGGGCTGGAAACCCGGGACACCCTCACCCCCTCGTCGGAAGAGACAGCCATGTCCGCACCCCTGCCCGCGCCCTCGCGGCGCCGCTGGTGGATCCTCGCCACCGTCTCCCTCACCCAGCTGCTCGTCGTGCTGGACGGGACCATCGTCAACGTCGCCCTGCCGAGCGCCCAGGTCGACCTCGACCTGTCCGACACCGCCCGGCAGTGGGTCGTCACCGCGTACGCGCTGGCGTTCGGCGCGCTGCTGCTGCTCGGCGGCCGGATCGCCGACTTCTGGGGCCGGCGGCGCACCTACGTGCTCGGCCTGGTGCTGTTCGGCGCCGGGTCCGCGTGGGGCGGCCTGGCGCAGTCCGGCGCCGAGCTGCTGATCGCGCGCGGCGCCCAGGGCGCGGCCGCGGCGCTGATGGCGCCCGCCGCCCTGGCGATCATGACCGTGACCTTCCCGCACGGGAAGGAGCGGAACACCGCGTTCGCCGTCTTCGGCGCGCTCGCCGGTGCCGGCGCGGCCATCGGCCTGCTGCTCGGCGGCGTGCTCACCGAGTACCTGTCCTGGCGCTGGTGCCTGCTGGTGAACGTGCCGTTCGTCGTGCTCGGCGTCGTCGCCGCCCTGACCCTGCTGACCGAGAGCCGCGCGGAGGGCGACCGGCGGTACGACGTGCTCGGCGCCGTCACCGTGAGCGCCGGCCTCGGGTCGCTCGTCTACGGCCTGACCCTGGCCGAGGAGTCGTGGACCGCCCCCGGCACGCTGGTCGCCCTGGCGCTCGGCGTCGTCCTGCTCGCCGCGTTCGTGGTGGTCGAGTCCCGGTCCACCCACCCGCTGCTGCCGCTCCGCGTGCTGCGGCACAAGGCGCGCGCCGCCGCGTTCTCCATCCAGGCCGTGGCCGGCGCCGTGATGATCGGCGCGCTGCTGTACCTGACCTTCCACCTGCAGATCGTGCTCGGCTTCACCCCCGTGCAGGCGGGCCTCGGCTCGCTGCCGACCACGGTCGGCATCTCGGTGACCGTGCCGTTCGCGACCCGGCTGCTCAACCGCGCCGGCCCGCGCCCGCAGCTGATCGCCGGGCCGCTCGTCGCGGCGGTCGGCGTCGCCTACCTGAGCGGCGTGAGCGTGGGCGGCAGCTACTGGACCGAGGTGCTGCCCGGGCTGCTGCTGCTCGGCGTCGGCATGGGCCTGACGTTCGTGCCGCTGCAGAACCTCGCGCTGCTGGGCGTCGCCCCGCACGACGCCGGCGCCGCCGCCGCGACCGCGAACGCCGCCAACCAGGTCGGCGGGTCGATCGGCCTCGCCGCCGTGACCGCCGTCTACGTCGCCGCCGTGGAGCGCGCGGGCACCGGCGGGCTCGAGGCCGCGGTGCGCGGCTACGGCGCGGTGTTCCTCACCGCCGCCGGGCTGCTGGTCGCCGCCGCGGTGATCGCCGCGCTGCTGATCGGCAGGGACGCGATGCGGGAGGCCGCCACCGGGCCGGACGCGCCGGTCGCCGTGCACCTGGGCTGAACCGCCCGCCCCGCGCCGCCCCGCGCCCGGCCGACCGCCCGGCGCGGGGCGCCCCCGGCCACGCCCCCGGCCGGCCGGGGTCAGCGGTGCAGCCGGTACCCGGCGTGGTGCAGGGTGCCGTCGCGGACCGTGCCGTACGCCCAGAAGCCGAGGTCGTCGCGGTAGACGACGTGGTCCCCGGCCACCCAGAACGACCCCTGGTAGGCGTGCCGCCGGCCGGCGCGGGTCTCGTCGTACCGCCCGTCGGGGGTGAGCACCTGCAGCAGGTAGCCGGTCTCGTCCCGCCACGCGCCCAGGTGCGCGCTGCGGACCGACCGGCGCCCGGCGCCGGGGCCCGGGACGGGGGCGGGCGCGGTCACGTCGTCCCCCGTGGTGACCCGGCCGGCCACGACCACCGCGGCCGCCCGGTCCGGGTACCAGACCAGCATCTCGACCGGTCCGCGGGCCGAGCCCGGGACGATCCCGAACGTGGCGGCGTGGCCGGGGGCCAGCACGGGCACGGGCTCGGCGGCCCCCGGCCCGGCCGGCGCGACGCACGGCGCGAGCGTCGTGCCGGTGCAGTCCACGACGACCGTCCCCGGCGGGGCCGAGCGGTGCAGGCCGCGGCCCACCGCGAGCAGCGTGCCGCCCGCGACCAGCACGTCGGCGTCGTCGAGGTCGCCGACGTCCGGGTCGAGCGTCCGCACGAGCGCGTGCGCGTACAGCGCCGGGGGCCGGGCGTCCCCGTCGTCCGCCCGCAGCGCCTGCAGCGCCGCGTCGTCGAGCCGTGCTGCGGTCGCGCCCCGCCGGTCCACCATCGTCGTCCTCCCGGTCCCGTGCGCCCGGCGGTCCCGGGCACGGGCCGACCCTGCGCCCCGGGACGGCCGCGAACCAGGCCGTGGCACGGCCAGGCACGCGGGGGCGCGCGCGGGTTCCCTGGAGGGGACCACCCGCCGCCCGCCGTCCGGACCGCCCACGGAGGAAGCAGCCCCATGCAGAACCCCGCCGAGCACCCTCGCCGCCGGCGCGCCGTCGTCACCGGCGCGGCCCGCGGGATCGGCCGCGAGTGCGCGCGCCTGCTGCTGGCCGGGGGCCACGCCGTGGCCCTGCTCGACCGCGACGGCCGCGCCCTGCGCGCCACCGCGGCGGAGCTGGCGGAGCAGGCCGGGCCGCACCGGGTCGTGACCGCCGAGGTGGACGTCGTCGACTCCTTCGCCCTCCGCGAGGCGCGCGAGACCGTCGCCGACCGGATGGGCGGCGCCGTGGACGCCGTCGTCGTCGCCGCGGGGACCATGGCCGGCGGCGCGTTCGCGGACGCCGTCCCGGGCGAGTGGGCGCAGATGATCGACGCCAACCTCACCGGCGTGCTGCACACGGCCCAGGCGTTCACGCGCGACCTGGTGCGGGCCGCGGACGAGGGCGGGCCCAGCGACCTGGTCCTGGTCGGCGCGATCGCCGGCACGGTGACGTACCCCCGGTTCGCCGTCTACTCGGCCGTCTCCGCGGCCGTCGGCCAGCTGGCCCGGACGCTCCGCGTCGAGCTCGGGACGCAGGGCGTGCGCGTGCACCAGGTGCAGCCCGGCCTGACCGAGTCGGCGCTGGGCGCGACCATGAGCGACCGGTCCGCGCGGCGCGAGTGGGACGCCCTCCGCCGCACGGTCCCCCCGGCCGAGGCCGCCGCGGTCGCCCGGGCGGTGCTGTTCGGCCTGGACCAGCCGCCGCACGTGACCGTCGCCGACATGGTGGTCCTGCCGACCCGTCAGGACGCCGGGCTGCCGACCGTGCTCGGGGCGCCCGAGGCGCCGCGGCGGCGCTGGAGCCTGCGGTGACCGCGGACGCCGCCCCCCGGGCCCCGTGGGCCGCCCGCGCCGGCACCTCGAGCACCGTGGCCGCGGGCGCGCTGCTGGTCGCCACCGTGGCGGCGCTGGTGTGGGCGAACGCCGCGGGACCGTCCTACGCCGCGTTCTGGCACCTGCCCGTGGCGGTCTCGGTCGGCGACGCGACCCTCGCCCTGGACCTGCGGCACTGGGTCAACGACGCCCTGATGGCGCTGTTCTTCTTCCTGGTCAGCCTGGAGGCCAAGCGGGAGCTCGTCCTCGGCGGGCTGCGGGACCGGCGCCGCGCCGGGGTGCCCGTCGTCGCGGCGCTGGTGGGGCTGGTCGTCCCCGCGGCCCTGTACGTCGCGGTCGTCCGGTGGGGCGGGGCCCCGCCGGAGGCCGCGGGCGCCTGGGGCGTGGTGATCTCGACCGACACGGCGTTCGCCCTCGGCCTGCTGGCCGTGGTCGGCCGCCGCGCCCCGGCCGCGCTGCGGCTGTTCCTGCTGACGCTGGCGGTGGTCGACGACATCGGCGCGCTGCTGGTGGTGGCGGTCGTGTACACCGAGGAGCTGCGCCCGCTGCCGCTGCTCGCCGCGGTCGCGGCGGTCGCCGTCATCGCCGCCTTCCGCCGGCTGCGGGTCTGGCGCGGACCCGCGTACCTGCTGCTGGCGGTCCTCGCCTGGCTGGCGGTGCTCGGCTCCGGCGTGCACGCCACCCTCGCGGGGGTCGCGATCGGGCTCGCCGTCCCGGTGTACCCGCCGCACCGCGGGAAGGTGGAGTCCGCGGCCGCCGCGGCCCGCCGGTTCGCGCGCTCCCCGACCCCGCGCCGCGGGCGGGCCGCTGCCCTGGGGATCTCGCGGGCGGTGTCCGTCAACGAGCGGCTGCACACGCTGTTCACCCCGGCGGTGAACCTGCTCGTGGTGCCGGTGTTCGCCCTGGCGAACGCCGGGGTCGCCGTCGACGCCGCGGCGCTGCGGGCCGCCGCCGGCTCGCCGGTGACCTGGGCGGTGGTGGCCGGCCTGGTCGGCGGCAAGCTCGTGGGCGTGGCCGGCGGGACCGGCCTCGCGGTCGCGCTGCGCCTCGGCCGCCCCGCCGACGGCCTGGCCCCGCGGCACGTGGTCGCCGGCGGACTGGTCTCCGGCGTCGGGTTCACCATCTCGCTGTTCATCGTCGACCTGGCGCTGGACGACCCGCAGCTGCAGTCGGAGGCCCGGATCGGCGTCCTCGCGGCCTCCCTGCTCGCGGCCGGCCTCGCGGCGGCGGGCTTCGGCGTCGCCGCCCGGCGGGACCGCGGGCACCCGGCGGAGGCCACCCGGCTCGTCCGGCCGGTCCGGCCCGGCCGGGACCACACCCGCGGCGACGTCCGCGCGCAGGCGCAGCTCGTGGTCTACGCGTCGTTCGTCTTCACCGACGCGGGCCGGGCGGTGGAGACCGTGGACGAGCTCCGCGACGAGCTCGGGGACCGGCTCCTCGTGGTGTTCCGGCACCTGCCGACCGGCGACCCCGTCGCGCTCGCCGCGGCCGAGGCCGCCGAGGAGGCCGCGGCGCAGGGCCGGT